>SKTJ01000137.1 GCA_007122565.1 Syntrophomonadaceae bacterium
CGCAGTTGCAGAAACAACACCGCAGCTCAAATATGTAAGTCTGATCCGCTTCGTGTTGTTCAGTAAAGAAGACTTTGATGTATATAACGAGTTTATTTGTAGGACAAGCAGGAAATAAGCCCAATTATAGCGAATATAAGAGCGATTCAGTTTTAACTTCTTTCGTTTCAGTTTGGCCACCCTGGTCATGCTCCTATTTGCTATTCCCCAGTGGAAACATGCAAGCCGTTCCACAGCCTGGGCCGGCCTGATGCTGGGGGTATTACTTTTTGCAGGATATTCTTTCCAGACAATTGGCCTGCTCTATACCACTGCTTCGCATGCCGGTTTTATTACGGGCCTCTCTGTAGTTTTTGTACCATTAATCGGTACAATTATAACCAGGCAGCGGCCCGGTACCGGGGTTATCATCGGTGCGCTATGCGCGATGGCAGGTCTTGCAATTTTAACAGGGACTGATTTTCATGGTACTAATTTCGGGGATATCCTTATATTTTTTTGCGCTATTTCATTTGCTCTCCATATTATTTACGTAGGAAAGTACTCTCCTCATCATTTCACTGTATGGCTTGTCACCTGGCAGATTGCTGCCGTGGCTTTGCTCAGCGGAATCTCCGCCCTTGTTTTTGAGCCCGGTGCCAGCTTTGATTTGCCACACAGCGATTATTTTCACCATAGCATTTTTTACCGTAACAAAGGTAAGACCCCAAACAGCAGCAACGCCGAGCAGGGGTCCATCTGCGATCAGAAACCGTAGCCATACTTTGGACAATTAGTCTGTCCCCCTTGGGGTTATTGCTAAGTTGCTTTTATGTTCCGTCACAGGATGATATTATCACAGGACAAATATCCTTGACAATGAAATATATGCTTGGTATGATTTTTTTGATACTTCTGAAAATAGCAAGGAGGGATTATGAGTGAATGAACTTGAGCATTTAGTGGAAGCTGCATTAGAGGGCGGGGCCGACAGGGCTGTATTAATGGATGCTGATCAGGTTGTAGTGGATGACCGGGTGCGCTTGAAATGCCGGGTCCCTATTTGTAAAAATTATAATCACTGCTTAATGTGTCCGCCAAACACTGTAACTGTTGATGAATTTCGTAGGTTGCTGGCACAGTACTCCCGGGCGCTGTTGCTTCAGATAAAGGCAAAAGGGAAAAGTGAAGCTCATATTATTGAAACAGAACTGCAGGTGCAAAATCTGGTCAGCAATTTGGAGACAAAAGCGCTCATGGAGGGAAATTATTTTGTAGCCGGATTTGGTGCAGCCCACTGCCGCCTTTGTCCGGAATGCGTTGATGTACACTCGGGGGAACAATGCCGTCACCCCTTCCGTGCCAGACCGAGCATGGAAGCTGTAGGTATTGATATCTATAAAACGTCACAAAATGGTGGGATCCCGGTTAACCTATTGGACCCGGATAATCTATACTTTGCCGGACTATTATTGGTATGTTAATAATTAAACAGAGTTGCCCCCCAGTTCAAAAGCATCGTGCAGAATGCGCACGGCAAGTTCCGTGTAGCGGACATCAATAATGCAGGATATCTTAATCTCCGAGGTACTAATCATCAAAATATTGATCCCCTCCCGGGCCAGAACCTGAAACATGCGTGATGCTACCCCGGGATTACTACGCATACCGCCTCCCACAATGGACACCTTGGCGATATTCCGGTCACAATCAACACCTTCTGCACCAATTTCTGCTGCTACTTGCTGCACCGCCTGCAGTGCCTTTTCCAGTTCTTCTTCCGGTACAGTAAAAGTAACATCCGCCGCTTTATTACGACCAATATTCTGGATGATCATATCCACATTTATGCCCATCTCCGCCAGAGGAATAAAAATAAGAGAAGCGACACCAGGCTTGTCCGGCACACCAAGCACAGAGATTTTTACCTCACCGCGTTTGTACGTCACACCGGATATGAGAGCACCTTCCATGTCTTCTTCCTCCTCGCAGACCCAAGTCCCCTCATTATTATTAAAAGATGAGCGCACTAAGATCTTTACATTGTATTTTCGGGCCAGTTCTACACAGCGGTTATGGAGCACCTTTGCTCCCAGTCCTGCCAGTTCCATCATTCCTTCATACGAGATCTTTTTTAATTTACGCGCAAAGCTGTGTATCTGTGGGTCACAGGTATAAATCCCTTCAACATCCGTATAGATCTCACAATAATCAGCATCAAGGGCAGCGGCAAAGGCAACCGCTGTGGTATCAGACCCGCCTCTCCCCAGAGTTGTAATACTGCCGGAGGGGGTTAAGCCCTGGAAGCCGGCCACCACAGCCACTTCTCCTTCCTGCAGGGAATGGAGTAAACCTTCCACCCTTATATCCTTAATAATTGCTGCAGCATGTCTTTCATCAGTAACGATTGGAAGCTGAAAAGATAGAAAACTGCGTGCCTTAATACCCCGCTCCGTCAGGGCCATGGACAGCAGGGCTACACTTACCTGTTCGCCACTGGATAACAATACATCCTGTTCCCTGAGGGGAGGCGTATCGCCCATCTCCCTTGCCAGGGAAATGAGGCGGTCAGTCTCCCCAGCCATGGCAGATACCACCACGACTATCCGATCAACCTCTTGTTTTCGCAATTCAATGCGGCGGGCTACCTCTTTAATGCGCTCCACCGATCCCACGGATGTGCCGCCGTATTTCTGTACAATTAATTTGGCTTTATTTAAGTTCATTTCCTGTTCCTGTTCTTCTTAAATTTTCGTAAAGATTACATAAATGCGATGCAAAAAATAGTATATCATAACAAAGAATAAGAGGGAAGATAGGGACGGATTTCGCTTGCCGGATTATTATGAATCTAATTTATTCATAACAATTGCAGTATATAACATATTATGCTAAAATATATATAACAGTAATTTATGAAGCAGATGGGTTACAGTTATGTCTGAGAAGGCTGGTGAAGTATTGGTCAGACCCAAGCAAGAACACGAGGGATTCAACCACAAGTCAGTCTACAAATGGCGGCAAACGCGCGGATTCTCTCCTAACTGCCTCAATAACGCGAACCAACTGCGAGAAGGCCGCCCGGAAAGACCCGGCTACGATTCCGAAACCCGAACCGTTATAATGGGTTACTTTGAGTTCTGCCAAACCGCAACAGAACTATCCATCGAACATCAACGCACTGTTGAACGCATTGCCGATACCATTGAATACGCCGAGTTAAACTACCCCAAGGTTGTGGAGTTTTACAAAAATAGAAAAAAACTCCACAGGAGAAACCGTTGAAGTTATATCTGTAAGCATATCATAGCTGATTACCGGATAAAATACAGCATTTGAAAAGAGGTACTGCAATGGACAAGAAAAGTATTTTAGGGGGAACTTACACGGGCGAATTTAAAGACGGAAACCCTAACGGCCAGGGGACACTAACTAATCCCCAAGGAGCTAAGTATGTTGGTGAATGGAAAGATGGCAGGATGCACGGCCAGGGGACACTAACTTTCCCAGATAAAAGAAAGTATGTTGGTGAATTTAAAGACGGCAGAAGGCACGGTCAGGGAACATATACTTTTTCAGACAGCAGAAAGTATATCGGTGAATGGAAAAATGGGGATTATCACGGCCAGGGGATATATACTTTTTCAGATCGAAGGAAGTATATTGGCGCATGGAAAGATGGTAGAAGGCACGGCCAGGGGACAGTGACTCACCCGGACGGAAGTAAGGTTGAAGGTGAATGGAAAGAAGATGCATTTGTAAAGTGAACCGAACTTCATTCAAAAGCGCCTATAAGGCAGAATGCAGTTCGGTTATAAGAATAGAAAGCTTAAACAATAATGAAAGCCGCGAGTATTGATTCTCGCGGCTTTCATTTGGCAGGGGAGACAGGACTTGAACCCGCAACCTACGGTTTTGGAGACCGCCGCTCTGCCAGTTGAGCTACTCCCCTATGTAATTAATATTTTAGCCTGCAAAGACATGTTTGTCAAATCCATTTTTACAGCCTTAGCGCTAACATGCTATTTTTACTGCTCTATTGCAATAGTACCTGCTTTATAATAAAATAAATTGTAATATTGACCATTATGCCATATAGCTTGTTTCTGGTTGTCAACCGGCGGGAGGATAGAAATTATGATCGGCTTAATCGGCTGCGGAAACATGGGTAACGCACTGGTGGAGGGAATAATAAATAGCGGTATACGAAAACCGCAGGAAATTATTGTGTATGATCAGGATAACACCAAAACAAGAAACTTACAGGATGGTTTAGGATTAAAAGCAGGGGCTGATCTCGCTTCACTTATGCAGGAGGCCAGGGAAATTTTTCTATCTGTCAAGCCCCAGGATATGCATGTGTTACTCGTAACATTAAAACCATTATTACGCCCTGAACACTTACTTATTTCGGTTGCCGCCGGATTGAATATTTCTTTTTTCGAGGCTTGCCTGGGCAAAGAATATAAAATTATTCGTCTAATGCCTAATACCCCTTGTCTGGTGGGGGAGGGTATGATCGTTGCCTGCAGCAACGATAACGTTGAGCCACAGGAAGAACAAACTGTGATCAAGCTTTTAGAAACTCTGGGTCACGTTCTTACATTGGAGGAGCAGTATTTTGATGCCGTTACTGCTTTGAGCGGCAGCGGGCCGGCTTATATTTTTCTGGTAATCGAAGCTCTCACAGATGGAGGCGTGGAGCTTGGTCTAAAGAGGGATGTTGCTCTGCTGTTAGCATCCCAGACAGTACTGGGTGCGGCCAGAATGTGTCTTGCAACCGGCGAGAACCCGGCCATATTAAAGAGCAGGATTACCTCGCCCGGGGGAACTACCAGTGCCGGATTAATGGCCCTGGAGGCCGGGGCAGTACGCTCCTCCTTTGCAAAAGCGATGGCGGCTGCAAAACAGCGTAGTAAAGAAATGGGAAATAGTAACAGGAAACAGGATTCAAAAAATCAAAAGTCAGAATGAAGACCAGGCTGAAATGTGGAAGTTTTGTTTGCGACATGAGTGAACCATGGTTCGCAAAAACGGGCGGGCACTTAAGACCCGCCCCTTATACGATGCAACGATATGGGGGAGAGGGTTAGTTGCAGGGTTTAAATAATAACGAAATCAAAAAAATTGTGGTTAAGGTGGGCACCCGCCTGCTCACATATGATACAGGAAAGTTAAACCTGGGAATAATTGAAAAGCTGGTACGGGAATTGGCTGACTTAAAAAACCAGGGTAAGGATATTATTCTGGTATCATCCGGCGCCGTGGGCGCAGGAATTGGTAAGCTGGGCCTGAAATATAAACCAGTTAATATTCCGGAGAAGCAGGCTGTGGCTGCTGTGGGGCAGGGTGTTCTGATCCAGTTTTACGAAAAACTATTTGCTGAGTATGGTCATGTGGTCGCGCAGGTTTTATTAACCCGGGAGGATATTGAAAACAGGGGACGTTACATTAACTCGCGCAATACCCTGTTGCACTTATTTAAATTCAATGCAATACCCATTATTAACGAAAACGATACTATATCCACAGAGGAAATCGAATTCGGCGACAATGACAGGCTTTCCGCCCTGGTGTCTACCCTGGTTGATGCAGATCTGCTCATCATTTTAACTGATATTGATGGCCTTTACACGGCAAATCCCCGTCTGGACCCATCAGCAAAGTGCATACCTCTGGTGGAGGTAATCTCTGAGGAGCTAAAAAACGCAGCTGGAACTACAGGGGAAATGATGGCTACCGGCGGCATGATTACAAAGCTTCAAGCAGCTGAGATCGCTATGTCGGCAGGAATAGACATGGTGATTGCCGATGGACATCATGAAAATATCCTGAAAAGAATTATCTCCGGAGAACCTACAGGCACATATTTTTGTGCTCAGGGAGGGCACCTGCGCAGCCGTAAACGCTGGATTGCCTTTGCTCAGAAGGTAAAAGGAACGATAATCATTGATCAGGGTGCGGAAAAAGCTTTGAAAGTACAGGGAAAAAGTCTTCTGCCTATCGGCATCGTTCAGGTAAGGGGAGATTTTGCACGGGGTGAAAATATAAGCATAGTTAGCCCACAGGGCGAGGAAATTGCCCGGGGGCTTGTTAATTACAACGCGCAGGAACTCAAACAAATCATGGGGTGTAAATCCATGGAGATTAACCACATCCTGGGATACTCCTGCGAGGAAGAAGTCGTTCATCGAAATAACCTTGTATTATGTGGTTGATAGCTGGTTCTATAGCCTTTTCTATAAAGTAGATTGGTACGAAGTCATATTGAGAAGATTGGAGGTTTCGCCCTCGCCGCACGGGAAGCAGGGGCAGACCGTCTGCGTTACTGTGATACTATCGGAGTAATGGAGCCTTTTAAGACTTATGAGATAGTATCCGCGTTAATTAAGGAAACTGGCATGGATGTTGAAATGCACACGCACAATGACTTTGGTATGGCAACAGCCACTGCATTAGCTGGGGTCAAAGCAGGCGCCCGGTTTGTGGGAGTTACTGTGAATGAGCTGGGCGAACGTGCCGGCAATGCAGCGCTGGAAGAAGTGGGCCCTTAAGTTTATCTTAAATAAAGATCAGGATATTAAGGCACAGGTAATTAACCTTAAGGAATTATTACCAATAAAAGGGGAACATTATATAGAAACACGGGAGGTGTAACCATGTTACTGGATTTGATAATCTCACTGGGATGGGGAACTGTTTCTTTAACGCGTGAAAAGGCGGAAAAAATGGTGGATCTGCTAATCAAGCGAGGGGAGATTAGCCGGGAAGAAGCGAAAAATACGCTTAACGAGCTGGTAAACAGAGGAGAAAAGGAACGGGCTGAAATAAGACAGTATTTGAAACAAGAAATGAAGAGCATGCTACAAAAGTATAATGTAGTTACCAGGGAAGAGTATCTATCACTACAGGAAAAGATAAATATGCTGGAGCAAAAGTGTAAAGAAAGTGATAACAGCAGTGCAAATGACTAAAAGACTTGCGCCGATAAATATCCACTTAGGACCTGTGACGCTTCACAAGTCATGGTTTTTTTAAAGATCCCCAAAGGGGAGGACAAGAATTGGGCAAAATGTTTATGAGGGGTCGCCTGAGAAGGATTCAGAAAATTGTAAATACAATGGTGAAACACGGCTTTGGCCAGCTTATACAGAGCATGGGGATTGACGAGCTTTCACGGCACTTACCAAGGTTTGGCCGTAAAGAAAAAAAGCATGCCGATCTTTCCAAAGCAGAACGCTTTCGCTTAGTACTGGAAGAACTGGGTCCCACTTTTATAAAATTTGGCCAACTACTAAGCACGCGGCCTGACATTATACCGCGTGACTATGTTAATGAACTAAGCAAACTCCAGGATCATGTCCAGTCTTTTCCTTTTTCCAAATTAAAAGAAACAGTGGAAAAAGAACTTAAACACGATCTGGAATTTCTTTTCGAAAGCTTTGACGAGGAACCTCTGGCTGCCGCTTCAATTGCCCAGGTGCATAAAGCTGTGCTTCCTGGGGGAGGTAAAATTGTAGTTAAAGTGCAACGTCCGGGAATCGAAAATACTATTGAACAGGATCTATACGTTTTAAAAGAAATTGCTGCCTTATTGGATAAATACACTAGTATTGGAAAATTGTATAATTTTAGTGACCTTGTGGATGAATTTTCCCATGTTACACGCATGGAACTGAATTTTTATCATGAAGGTAAAAACGCAGAGCGTCTGAAACTTATTTTCAAGGATGACGAAAAAGTATTTATCCCCCATATTCATTGGAACTACACTACAAAGAAAGTTCTCACCATGGAATACATGGCTGGGATAACCCTCAATCAAAAAGATGCGTTAAAAGAGAAGGGCTATTCTGCACGGACGATTGCAGAAGCATTAGGGAGGGCTTATCTTAAGCAAATTATACTGGATGGTTTTTTTCATGGAGATCCTCACCCCGGTAATCTGGGTGTCCTGGCTGAAGATAAACTTTACTTCCTAGATTTTGGTATTACAGGACATCTTGATGAGGATAAGCATCAATATGTAATTATACTTCTACGGGGGATTCTTGAACAGGATACGGAACTCATTTTAAAGGCTGTTACGAGACTTGGGGCTGTTACAGAACAGGCTGACAAACAAGAATTAAAAATGGAACTGGAGCGACTACAGGAAATGTACCTCTCCATGCCGTTAAAGGAAATAAACCTTGGTCAAGTGTTGCATGAGTTATTGGAGATTTCATTTAAGCTACAGATAAGGTTACCCCGGGAATTCGCCGTACTGGCTAAAACATTTTTGACCCTGGAAGGGGTAATATCCACGCTTGAACCGAATTTCAGCATTGCTGAGCTGATCGATGAGCATCGAAGCGAATTTTTACGCTATCAATATTCTCCCAAGAGGATCACAGCCAGTGCCACCAAAAATATTAAAAAATATCTGCGCCTATTTGAAGTATTACCGGAGAGCCTTATCAAAATATTGGAAAAGATCTCTGGCGGAGAAGTATACCTCAAAGTGCAAATCTCTGAATTAGAAATGTTTTTAGGCCGCTTGAACAATATGGTTAACAGGCTATCATTTAGCGTGGTGCTTGGCAGTATTATACTCGGCTTAAGTTTGCTTATACAATCTTTGGAGATCACCCTGTTTCGACAATACCCTTTTGCGGAGATTTCCCTGGTACTGGCTGCATTTATGGGTTTCTGGTGGTTATGGGCTATCTTGCGCTCGGGAAGACTATAAGCGGATATTCAACATCTACACTATGCTTAGTGGTTTCTAAAATCAGGATGATCGTATAATTTAATATGAAGGAGAGATTACCATGGTATGGATAATAATAGCCGCTGTAGTCTGGATCTTTGTTTTGTTTTTTATAAGAATGAAGGGGGTCAGGAAATACTGGAGCGTAGCAATCTGGTCTATTTTGATTGCTTATTTTCTTAACGTAGTATTTGTGGAAAGTGGATTTTACCTCTTCCAGGATATCTACTACCCAGTTCAGGGAATACCATTGTCTTATCTCGTTGCATCTGCCGGCAAAGGTATTATTTTAATTCGCTATATCCCAGAAGAAAAATGGTGGCAATTAGCTTACCTGATCCTTTTTGCCACAGTGATTACTGCTATTGAATACTTTACCGTCGAAGTCGGTTACTTGCAATATTTACAGTGGTCAATTCTAAATAGCTTAATCTTTCGTTTGATTGCTTTTATTACGTTAGCCTGGCTTAGTATGCTTACTGTCAGAGATAAAACAACTTATCTCTTTCGTTAAGGGGAGGTATTATTTGCTGTGAATCTTACCGTGCTTGGATGCTATGGCCCTTATCCACCTGCAGGCGGCGCGTGTTCCGGTTACCTGCTTGCCCATGAAGGCAACTATATTTTACTGGACTGCGGAAACGGTGTGCTTAGCAAATTACAGTATTTTATTAACATTAACAAGCTGGCAGCAGTTTTTATTTCCCACTTTCACAGTGATCATATATCCGATTTATTCATCATGCGTTATGCCTTACAAATTGATCTGGAACAGGGGAAGCGCAAAAATCCGTTAAAAATATTTGCACCCACCGAACCGGCTGAAGAGTTGGAGCGTTTGCCATACAAAGACGTATATGCTATTGAAACGATAGACGAAGGTAAGGATGTAAATTTTGCCTCTATGAAGTTTTCCTTCATCAAAACGCTTCATCCCATAACATGCTGCGCCATGAGGGTTCAGGAAGCGGGGGGAGAAACGTTTATTTACTCTGGAGATACGGCGTATTTTACAGAATTTATACCATTTGTCCAGGACGCTGACCTTTTCCTTTGTGAGGCCAACTTCCTGCAAGGGGATCTTGATAACGGTACTCCCCATTATCACCTGAGTGCTTCTCAGGCCGGCCAAATCGCTATGCAGGCCGGCGTGCGAAAGTTATTGCTCACTCACTTGCCACCACACCGTGAGCGCAGCGCTTACATGGAGGAGGCCCGGTTGTTCTTCCCGGAAGCTGCTCTGGCCGAAGAAGGAAAGATCTATACAATATAACAAAATTATAAGCATTCAGGAGTCAGCATAAAAGAACGAAAACCTATTCCTGAATGGTTACTATTAATAAAATCGGTAAAGGGAAGTGATAATATTGAAAGAATGGAAGACGTTGACAAAAATAACTGACCCTATTATCGCTTCCCTGATTAAGGGACGGTTGCTGGCCGAAGATATACCGGCAATTATGCGATCAGGTGAAGCGGCAGGCTCCTTATACGGTCTGACCACGGGGCCGCTGGCAGAGATAAAAATATTGGTACCCTCAGAAAGGCTTGATGAAGCGCTTAACTTGTTGCAACTAATTGAAGATGGAACAGAAGATGGAACAAATGGATCGGAAAGCTTTGAAGAATTGGAAGAAGAGCCGTAATAAGTATTATATATTTTATTTGGAGGGTGAATGCCTTCTAAGTAACCGGGTCTATTAAGACCCGGGCAAAGAGGTTGCTATTAGCGTAACCTGAATTTGGCCAACGTGCCCAGGAAAATATGAGCCAGGCCGAAACCAGCGATACCACTACCGATCCTACCGCCAATAAGCTTTCCTGCTGTGGTGACAAAAGCGCCTAACCCCATCAAAAGCTTACTGTTTATTGTAGGCCGTTTTTTAACAAACACGGCATTCACCCCCCTTATTAGTCTTTCATTATTCAGGTAGAATATAAAATAAAATACCTAAATATTTTATTGTGTTTAGGAAAAATTAAAAGTACTAACTTTAGCAGAGGATGTGGAAAAATGAAACATAAGAATTCCGGTTTATTGCATGATCAGGAATTAAAAGCTCATGCATGCGTTATTTGTGATAAAAAGATAGTTGCCGGTAGGCTGTGTGACATTTGTTCCGATGAGGTAGATGAAAAGAAAGAGATAATCATCAGAAAAGATCATCCTTTCATGATTTTTAAGAATAATCATATCCATTAATGTTTACTTGCAAGAGAAAACACATTTCCTATATAATAATACAGTAGTGTTAATTGATGGAACGGAGAGCTAAGCAAAACATATGGGAGAGCATTTTAAGTATCTTATAGCTACGATGGGTTGCCAGATGAATGTATACGACTCGGAAGTGCTGGCCGGCTATCTTGAAAGTATGGGTTTTGCAAAAGCAACGGTCGAAGCGGATGCGGATATTTTGATTCTGAATACCTGTGCCGTCCGGCAAAAAGCAGAGGAAAAAGTCCTGAGCAAATTGGGCACTTGGCGCACATTAAGAGAAAATAATCCTGACATGTTAATGGTTTTGTGGGGGTGCATGGTTCAGCAAGAAGGAATGGCCGACCATATCCGCCAAAGGTTTCCTTATATTGATCTAATCGGCGGTCCCCATGTGCTCGGTCGATTTCCCGAACTAATTGAGGAAGCACGCATAGCACGCTCTACAGTCGTTTGCGTGGAGGATGGGGAACGAAAAGGGAGGGAATTTCCTGTTAAAAGGGGAAATACCCTTTTTGCCTGGGTACCGATCAGCTACGGTTGTAACAATTATTGTACTTACTGTGTTGTCCCTTATGTAAGAGGACCGGAGCGAAGCCGCCCCCCTGCAGAGATAATTGAAGAAGTAGAAGGACTGTCCCAAAACGGTTATCGCGAGATAACTTTATTGGGGCAGAATGTTAACAGTTACGGCAAAGACCTTGATTATTATATAGATTTTGCAGAACTCCTAAAGATGGTTTCACATATTCCGGGCCTGTTGCGTATCCGCTATATGACTTCCCATCCCCGGGATTTCACAGAAAAAATGGTTCATACCATTGCACAGGCAACAAATATTTGTGAACATTTTCATCTGCCTCTGCAGGCGGGAAGCAACCGCATTCTTGGGCTTATGAACAGAGGATATACGCGTGAGTCTTATCTGAACCTGGTGAATATAATCAAAGAAACTGTCCCCCACTGCTCAATCACTACTGATTTTATCGTTGGTTTTCCCGGAGAAAATGAAATGGATTTCGAGATGACCTTGGATATGCTGGAAAAGGTGCGCTTTGATGCATCTTTTAATTTTGTTTATTCACCACGTGAAGGAACCAGTGCGGCAACAATGCCCGATCAGGTTCCCGCTACGGAAAAGAGAAGGAGAATCATTGCGTTAAATAAACTGCAAACACAGATTAGCCAGAAGATTAATGAACAACTACTGGGCACAAGACAGGAACTGTTGGTGGAAGGAAAGAGCAAAACAGACACTACCCACTTTTCCGGCAGGACAAGAACAAATAAAATCGTCCATTTCCTTGCAGATGAAGAACCTCAAGGCAGTGTGGTCACGGTTGAGATTTTAGAAGCAAAGGCCTGGACCCTGCGAGGCAAGAGTATCAAGGATGATATTAGTTTCTAAGAAATAAATTCTTGACTTTATAAAGTAATAATTATATAATAATAAAAAGTGTAAGATGTTATTTTTATTCTAAAATAGGTGGGGGACATTACAAATGCAGGCAATTGAAGAGATGCTGAGGGAAAAACGTATTAAAGTAACTCCTCAGAGGATGGCTGTTTACGCCGTCTTGCGTGAAACACGAAGGCATCCCAATGTTGAAATGATCTATCAAAAACTTAAGCCCAGTTACCCTGCCATGAGCTTAGCCACGGTATATAAGACCGTGGATGTTCTGAATAAAGTGGGCCTGATCCAGGAGTTAAATGTAGGAGAAGGCGGTTTACGCTATGATGCCCTGACAAAGCCCCATCCACATGTTTATTGTGAAACTTGCGGGCAAGTTGATGATGTAGAAAAATTTTCCATGAAAGATTTTCAAGATGATTCACTGATTGCACAAATGCAAAAAGCAACAGGCTATGAGCTGTCATCAGTACAGCTATATTTTTATGGCAAATGCCCAAATTGCAAAGAACTAAATATTTGACATATACAGGGCGGTATTTCCAAAACATATAAAATAAAAATACTACAAAAGTGTTCTTCCTTAAAGATATGGAAGAACACTTTTTTTATATGCCGGGCTTGTGCTATAATAATCAGGAGTCAGGAGAGCCGGTATAAAAGAAAACCCTTATTAATAACATAACTGTTAATAAAAAGTTGGAGTAGGTTCTATTCTGAATTCTGAATCCTGGATAATTTAAATTGTTGCAAATAATAGTGCCTAACTGGGAAAAAGAGAGGGGATAGGTTTTGTCCCAATTATCACCAATGATGGAACAGTTTAAGGAAATAAAAGCGCAATATACTGATGCTATTCTGTTTTTCAGAGTAGGGGACTTTTATGAGATGTTTTTTGAAGACG
>SKTJ01000195.1 GCA_007122565.1 Syntrophomonadaceae bacterium
CAGTATGTGAAAGTGCTGCCTGTCCCAATATTTTTGAATGCTTTGGCGCCAGGCACCTTACATTCCTTATTTTGGGTAGTATATGTACGCGAAAATGTGCTTTTTGTGCCGTGACCCATGGTATACCAACTATTGTAGAGACGGAAGAAGTTGAGCGCGTTGTGTCTGCGGCGGTCAATCTGGATTTGAAACATGTGGTCATTACCTCTGTAACCCGTGATGATCTTGTGGATGGAGGAGCTTCTCATTTTGCTGAAACAGTGGAAGCCCTGCATCAAAAAACGGATGCCGGAATTGAGGTATTGATTCCTGATTTTGATGGTAACCGAAGTTCCCTCGCACGGGTAGTCAGGGCGAACCCTCATGTTATGGGCCACAACCTGGAAACGGTAAGACGACTGCAGGGGATGATTAGGCCCCAGGCTGCATATGAACGTTCACTATCCGTATTGCGTACGATCAAAGAGATTAATGAAACCATATTGACAAAAAGTGGTTTAATGCTCGGCCTTGGAGAGAATGATCAAGAGGTATTGGAAACAATGGAGGATATCCGGAAAACAGGATGTGATATTTTAACCCTTGGCCAGTAAAGACAACCGGGATATGAGCAAACCCCGGTACAACGTTTTATTTTGGAGGAAGGTTTTAATTATTTTCGTGAAAAGGGGCTGGCAATGGGTTTCCGCCGTGTAATTGCCGGTTCCTACGTGCGCAGTTCCTATCGGGCGGGTGAAATTAAAGATCTTTTGGAGGAAAAGGTGTAAAATGTGGATATAACGCGAACCTGAATTACAGAAGGCAACGGGGAGGCTCTCAAAGCAATATGCTTGACCTTATTGTAATTGGCGGCGGGGCTGCAGGCTACGCGGCAGCACTGCGGACGGCTCAATTGGGTGGCAAGGTGATTTTGGTGGAAAAAGAAAAGCTCGGGGGTACTTGTCTGCACAGAGGTTGTATACCCTCCAAAGTGCTTTACCGGCAATCTGCAGTTGTTGAAGATTACCGGACCGCCCTGAAGAGTGGGTTGTTTGCAGGTGAAGGGGCCATCAATCTTAAGGCAGTGGCCGACCGGCAGGATAAAGTGGTGCAACAGCTCTACCTCGGACTGGAGGATTTATTCAGGCAAAGGGATATTCCTGTTGTTCATGGATGTGCCCTGGTTGAGGGCGTAGGCCGGGTCCGGGTGGAAGGTGTTAAAAAAGAGGTATGCCTTAGCAGGAACATACTCATTGCCAATGGTTCACGGGAAAGGACTTTTACTTTTTCCCCAATGGAGGGGGTTCAGGGAGCGGAGGAAAGCTTGAAATTACCGCAACAGCCATGCCGCGTTGCTGTGATAGGCGGTGGCAACACAGGCCTGGAATTAGCATCCGCATACGCTTCCTTTGGTTTTAGTGTCACCGTGATGGAAAAGGAGAAGGTGCTGCTGCCTGCGCTTCAGGACGAAGAAATAAGTAAGTGGCTCGGTTTTTTAATTAAAAGGCGTGGCCTCAAAATTGTTACCGGCACGGTGCTGCACAACATTGATCAGGCAGAAAAAGACGGTAAAAGGGAACTTAAAATAATGTTCTCCCGTGCTGGAAAAGAGCAGGTATTATGTGTGGACCTGATTATTAACGCATCAGGGCGGGAGCCTCGTTTAGATGTTTTTGCTCCTGGCTGTGTTGGTGTAAAGCATACCGCCAATGGTATTATCGTAAATAATCTCATGGAAACAAGCACAAAGGGAATCTACGCTGCAGGTGATGTCACCGGGAGTCCCATGCTCGCTCACCGGGCTTATTTCGAGGGGATCACCGCGGCGGAAAATGTCATGGGAATGGCTCGGGAACTGGATTGGAGAGCTGTACCTGCATGTCTGTCCGCCAGGCCCGGTGTGGCTTGGGTTGGGCTTACTGAACAACAGGCCAGGGATGAGGGCCTGAACCCGCAGGTGGGCCGGTTTCCTTTCAGTGCCAGCGGTGCTGCCGTATTAAAAGAGGAGGAAGAAGGCTTTATTAAGCTAATCGCCGGTGAGGACGGCGTTATTCTGGGGATGCAAGTGCTGGGTAATGCTGCGGAAGAGTTGATTATGGAAGGGACGCTGGCTGTGCGTCATGGCCTCAGTGTAAAGCAGTTAAGGGAGACAATACACCCCCATCCCACACGCCATGAATCGATCTGGGAAGCATGTCTTTCCCTGGAAGGTTTCCCTATGCACGGCTAGCGCATTTTTATAAAGGAGATAAGCATATGATCAGAAATATTTCTTTTATGGGTGCAAATTTGGAGCTTGATGACAATTTATTTTATCATACCTCCTTTGATTACTGGATTAGCATAAACCGGGACGAAGGTCTGGTTACTTTTGGCCTCACCCCTGCGTCTCATATTAAGGAAGGCGGTTATCATTCATTTGAATATTTTGCTCAGGAGGGGGAGACTGTAGCGCAAGGCGATCCCCTTGCCCTGGCTATCACGGGGAAAATTAAGTATCTGGATGTGGTGGCCGGTGGGGAGATTATTGCTCTGAACAGGGAATTGGAACAAAGCACAGCTCTTTGCCAAAATGCCGTAGGCGACAGTTGCTGGCTTGCTTCCATACGCACAGACGGAGAGATAAAAATATTACCCGGACTTATTGAATTCAGCCATTACGTTGAAATGCTACGCAGGTATGAAATGCATCGTACCCCTCCCGGAACAAAGGGCGCCGTATCACCCACCTGCCGGAGCGTGTACGAGTCTATCCGGAAGCAAAAGGAGTAAAGGGAGTTTGAATGCTAGAAATATGCTCCCGCTTTTTTCGGAAAGTTAATAGGAACCTATATCCTGGATTTTTAGGCTTTGGTACGGTGGCAGTAACCGTTATATTTAATGCACATACCAGCCTTTTTCAGGTTGCGGTCCTCTGGGGCATGGCTGTAGCGGTTGGTACGTTTATCCTCGTCTTTATGATCCTTGCGTTGACTGATGGATGTAATGTGGGATGGCTTGATGATAATCTTGCGCCTGTGTTTGTAGGTGTAACACTGGCTGTCATAATCTCGATTATTGCCCCTTTGACTTAAGCGGGCCTGAATCCAGACGGGGATTTATCACCCCGTATCTTTGCCTACCTGGCTGGTTGGGAAGGAGCGGCTTTCCCTGAGAACTGGCACGGCTTTTTTACTGTTTATATTCTGAGACCGCTGGTCGGTGGTACGATTGCATCATTGGTTTTCTCCCGGTTAATCCAGCCCTTGATGAAGGATAAAGATAAAGTGCTTAACAGTTGTTGTGCTGAATGATTTTAAAGCCGGAAAAAGCATATTTAGACGGGCCGAAAAACAAAGGAATTATTACAATAAATATCGAATATTTTTTATTGCAAATCCTTTACCGTTTTACTAAAGGAGCCAGGTGAAAACATGACAGCCAGAGCAAAAGTGTTTGCGGGAGCCTGCGGCTTTACCAGTGTGGTCAAGGCTACCCGTATTGACAAAAAACATGTGAGCGTTAAAATAATATCCGCATGTGAAATGCTGCGTAAAATGAATGATGATCTTAAATTGTTGGACTGGCGTCGTGATCTTTTTTGTAATATCCGGGACTCAGTCGTTTACCGTTCTGCAGATAAATATCTTATGCACACCGATTGCCCGGTTCCCAGTGCAATTATTAAGGTAATCCAAATTGAGCTTGATGGCATGGTACCCATGGATGTAAATATAAAATTTGAAAAAATGAGTGAA
>SKTJ01000162.1 GCA_007122565.1 Syntrophomonadaceae bacterium
TGTCATCCGGAATTATTGGCCTGCCTGCAGGCATGGGGCAGTGCGGCATGTCAGTATTGGGGACTGCAGGATGGCAGCATTACGGGGCCTTACAGCAATTCTTCTGAAATCAGCTTGCTTCTGCAGGGTTGACGTCCGGGTATACCGCAGGCAAAAGTCATACCTATCCAATCCTTCTTACCTGTGCTTGAAAAGGGTTTCCGGGCTAAAAAATTTCTTCAGCAGCTGGGATGTGTCTCCTGTTTTATTATAATAATCGCTAAATAGATAATCTCCCGGCTGTGTATCCATTAATAGAGTGAAGGCAAAGAGATTGGCGAAAATTTCCTTGTCCCCCTGGGAACCGGGACAAAGGAAATCTCCAAGCTCGGCAGGCTGCAATTGAATCATAAGATTACTAAAAAAGCCCGGGACCTGACGTCTTTCAAAATACTTATCGTAGATGAGGTGGCCGATCTCATGCAAAAAATAATAGCAGCGTCTTTCCGGGGAGATTTCCCGGTTACTGTAGAGAATCACCGCATGGGGACCCGAGAGATAACAGGCAGCAGTCATTTCACGGTAGGGAGGCGCCGCGGCAAGGATGGGCCAGCCGCCACGGCGCAGGAAATAAGGTGAGAAACCTTTTTTAAGCAGTATTTTGGTAGCAACAAGGACGGAGTTTTTCCACAGAGGATGGTCTCCTTCATTAGCCATGTAGAGGGATTTAAGATACTGCGTGACATCCCGAAAAGTCCCCCGTATGTTTTCCTTTATTCCCACCAGGCTGAAACCGAGAGGATTAGATGGAGGGAGTATGCCCAATAAAATCCTCATCACAAGTAATCTTCCCGATGCCATCCCTTCACTGTAAAATAAGCCGTAATGCATGGAAGAGAGCAACGGTGCCAGGGCGTAATAGTCTTCCATGATTTCCCTTCTTTTTTGCTTCAGCAGTTCATCCCAGTAATCTTCCGCTATTTCTTCATCTGAACTCATGGCAAGCATCTCTTCAAGAAAATCTATGGTCAACTGGACCGGTTCAGTCGTTTCAATTTTTCTTTTAACGGAAACGCTCAATTTGAAGCCCCCTAATTTATGTTTATAGGCACCGACAGGTCACTATTACCCTATTTTGTGCTGAAAGAAAGAAAGATATGAAATAATATTAGTGTTATTGTTGAGAAAAAAATACGTTACAAGCTCGATTGGGAGAGGAATTTGTATATAAACGGCGAATAATATTTTAACAGTGCCATTTTATAACATAAATGTATAGAAACAGCCAGTATACCTAAATCTACAAAATTATCTCTAACCAAACAATAAGGGGGGAAAATTATGAAAAACAGTGTAAAATTTAAGCTTGCGGCTATTGGTATTGTTCCGGTTATCCTTTTTCTGGTGTTAATGATGGTGTATGTTTTGCCCACCATACGGAGCGAAATATATGCAGAAAAGGAAAAACAGACGAGAGAAATGGTAAATGCCAGTTTGGGGATTGTAGAGTATTATTATGAAATGGTGGAGGATGGTGCGTTATCCGAGTCTGTGGCTCAGGCAAGGGCCAAAGACTCGATTAAAGCAATGATGTTCGGTGACAGGGGATTAGATTATTTTTGGATAAATGACTTTAACAACATTACGCTGGCACATCCTCTTGCCCCCCATTTGGAAGGAGAAGACCTCACAGGGTTAACAGACCCTGATGGGGTTCACTTTATAAAAGAAATGACTGAGATTGGGAAAAATGAGGGTGCAGGTTATCTTACTTATCAATGGCAATATTATGACGAAGTAGATCGCATTGAATCGAAACTCTCTTATGTAGCGAGCTTTGAACCCTGGGAATGGATTGTAGGCACCGGCGTTTATATCAATGACGTTGAAGAAGCGGTTGCTGCTACAAGAAATATTTTGCTGCTTTGGACGCTGGGCATCATTGTCGTAACCGCGGCTGTCGTTTTCTTTTTTGCAAAGCCTATCTTGAAAAATGTAAAAGATTCTACCTCTTATATCGTGAATTATCTATCGGAAGGTGATTTCAGCATTAATGTACCCGACTATGCAATGAAATTGAAAGATGAATTTGGCGACCTGGCCCGGGGTCTTGATGTTATGCAAAGATCGCTGTGTGATGCATTTATGACGATTGGAGGAAGTCAGAATCAGGTCAGTTCCTCCAGTGAGTCCCTGGCTGCCTCATCACAGGAAATGAACGCCTCTCTGGAGGAAGTGGCGGCCTCCGCCAGCGAATTTTCCGGCAGTGCCCAGCACCTGAGCAGCAGTGCCCAGGAAATGAGTGAACTGGGCAGCAAAACAGCGCAGCAAGCCCAGGAAGGTAACATAGCCGTGGAAAGCGCCGTAAGCCAGATGCGCGAGATATCCGAAATAGTGAACAGCCTCAAAGACGTGGTCACGGCCTTGGGCAGCCGAGCTCAAGATATCAGTAAGATCGTGGATACAATCAAGGGAATTGCTGACCAGACCAACCTATTGGCCTTAAATGCGGCCATTGAGTCGGCTAGGGCTGGCGAGCACGGCCGCGGCTTTTCCGTTGTTGCGGAAGAAGTGCGCAAATTGGCCGAGCAATCTGCCAACTCCGCATCGGAGATTACTGACTTGGTCGGTGACATCGACAAACAGATTCAGGGCGTCATGCACAGGATGGATGCGGGTGTGGCGAAAGTGGAACAAGGGACAGATGTCGTTCTCAATACCAGTGAGGTATTAAAGTCTATTACCACAAACCTGGGAAACATCGCCCGTCAGATCGAGCAGGTTTCCGCTGCCGCTCAGGAAATTGGTGCCGGCAGCCAGGAAGTGTCTGCCGCCGTGGAGGAGCAAACGGCCACAATGAATGAGATCTCCGGTGCTGCCACGGAGTTGCAGGGGATGGTAAATGATCTGGAAGAAGCACTGAGTCACTTCAAATACTAAAAGGGTTAAAACAGCAAACCGGCAGGGCTTTATATAACGAACCTGCCCAGAAAAGGATGAGATAACATAAACAAATCATCCACATCTACTTCGACGGCTGGTCCTCCGGTACTGTAACCTTGATCCTTATGTGGCAGCTTTGCTTGACGACGGCAGGTTTAACGTTGATAAAAAAAATACTTATCACTTATAACTATATCCAGCAAATGGATGAATGGCAGCAGATACAATGGATATAATTGTGATGTGGAAGTCAATGAGGACAAATTTGGGACAAATTTGCCACAGACTTGACACGGCAGGGTTGATTTACTCTCTGAGACATAATATAATATCAACGGGAACTGCCATATTCCCGCAAGCATGCACCTGTAGCTCAGGGGATAGAGCACCGGATTCCTAATCCGGGTGCCGCAGGTTCAATTCCTGCCAGGTGCACCATCTAAACGCCGCAACCATCAAGGTTGACGGCGTTTTAAATTTTGCTGTAAACTGAAGTGATAAGAGAATATACCCTGTGGCATGTAAGCAAACACAGTAAAAGGAGGAAAACGATGAAAGCTTTTATTGATCGCTTTGAAGGTGATTATGCTATCATTAATATCGAAGACGATGATGCAAAATTACATATTCCCCGTCGACTGCTTCCTGGTGGATCCCGGGAAGGGGGTTGGCTGAATATATCTTTCGAGTTGGACCCGGAGGGCACAAGGAGGCAGGAAAAGAAAATATTGAAGCAACTGGATGACCTGAAGCGGAAAGATAAGGATAGCATGTAAATTTAATGGCAGATCTTTTAGAGAAACTGGGAAATGATACAAAAGAGCTGCTGGTCAAAGTAAATCGACGGCTCACACTGCTGTTTACACAAAGGGAATTATACACCCATGTTGTGTAGTGGGATATTATTATATGACCCTTGCATGTTGAGGCAGATACCTGTTATCATGGCGGGTGACTCAAACTTTATATTAAAGCCATAGACAAGGAGGGGAATAATGAGTATTAACGAAAACGGAGAGGGAAAAAAGCCGAAATCCCGCCAAAAATCATACATTATCGTTGTGGTTGTTCTACTGGTAGTGGGTTTAGCTTTTGGTAGCTTATTTGGCGGTGCAGCCGACTTGTTCGCCAGGCTTGGTAATGGTGAGCAGGGAGATGTGGGTCAAATAAGTGGTGAAATCAGTTTTGAAGAAGCAAAACCTCGCCTGGAACAGGAGTTGAGGCAGAGAAAAGAGAATGAAATTTTAATGCAGCACCTGGATGATTTAATCGTGGCCAGCAACATTGAGATAAGCCTGGATGTAATAGGTACAGGCGATGAAGGGGCAGTAGTTGCCATGGTTAACAGGGAAGAGATAAAGAAGGAAGAGTTGCTGGCATTGGAGGAACAGGAAAAACAGCAGTTGGTGATGATGGGTCTGGACCCGGAAAGCGAAGAAGCGGCTCAAATGATGGAACAAATGAGGCCGCAAATCCTGGATAACTTAATTGCCAACAAGGTCTTAATGCAAAAGATAGAAGAAGATGGTGTCTCGGCAAGCGAAGTGCAAGTGGAAGAGCACTATCAGCAGTACGCTGCCCAGTTCGGCGGGGAAGAAATGCTGGAGCAGCAATTGGAGCAAGCCGGACTGACGAAAGATGACCTGAAGCAGGAAATATATGAGCAACTCCCCATACAGATCTATGTAGAAAATTATCTGGCAGAAAACCTGAGTGAAGATGAACTTGTTTTCCCGGAGTCGGAATTAAAAGAGCTATACGAGGCACAGCAGCAGCAAATGGAACTGCAGTCGTAAACAACAAAGTAAGGCAAACATTTTTTTAGCCAGGGCTTTCCCAAAATTAAAGGGAGAGCCTTGGCTTTTATGTTTATTCTTTTCACAAGCAGGAATTATAAATAACATTGTTGAAATTTAGTATCACTTGCGAATACGATGGTAAATCTGCAGATAGCGGAGGCTCTGATGACAACGGCGATTAAAAGAACTGCAGGCAGAGCTTATTATTTTATCGCAGAGTTTTTCCTGACCTTCCGCTGGAGAGAGCATAGATCAGCTCTGGCGGTGATTGCATTGGCGTGTCTGGGTATCCTGGCCAGTTGGATAGCGGTTTACCTGGTGGATGCGCTAGGCGCTTCGCAAGCGGGGGCCGGGCGGGGGATGTGGTGGCATCTTTTTCGCAACCGGGGACCTGTGGAGTGGGGACAATGGGTTTTCCTCTCCCTCACTTCCCTAAGCGCTGCTGTCTTTGCGGGTATCTATCGGGAGCGGGGCCAGAGAAATGAGCAAATTTTTTGGGCCCTGGTCTCTGCCAGCTTCATGCTCATGTTTATTGAAGATGCGGGCGACCCCAGGCACGTCTTGGCTGAATACGGGGCCCTGCTCTACGGCATAAAACGGATGCATACGGAAGCTGTTTACTTTCTTTTTATTCTTTCTCCCCTGATTGCTGCTTTGCTGCGTTACTGGAAGGTAGCTGTTTCCGTGCCGTCCCAGACCCGCCTCTATTTCCTGGTTGGAGGGTTTTTCTACGGTGTGGCGGCTTCGGCGTCGTTATACAGGGATGTGCAAGGTTTCTACCGCGTAATGGGCGAGCAGTTAAGCCTGGCTTTGACCAACGGGAACGTCCCCGGTTTTTTCCTGATGGACTTCGTGCTGGAAGAATCGCTGGAACTGTTGGCAGCCTCTATTATTTTTGCGGGAATAATTATGTACTGGAAAGTGGGCATTAGGAATAGGAATTAATTAAAATTTAAATATATAGAACAGCTATGAAAGTTGTAATATGACAAGGCGTTGTTGTTTCCCGAACTTGATGGACTCTTCTAAGGTCGGTACGGCTAAATCAATGTTATTGGGGCCGACTAACCTGCCCCGATCATTAACGGTACGCCACCCCAATCCTTCCACATAAATTCTGGTGCCAAAAGGAATATTAGGGCCTGCAGCGGCTGTTTCCCCCGGTACTACTTCATCACCGCTTGCTGTAAGAGATGGATCACCAGAAAAATCCTCGCCCTCAACTGCACCGGGGCTTAAAGGGGCATACATAGTTATATTCATCAATTGAACTTCATATTTTTTAGAATCCAACTCCATTTCCCGCGCATCGATGGCATCTTGTTTTGCTGTTTTCAACTGTAATGCAAGATTAAAAATTATAAAGATTAAGAGGATAAAAATAGTGGCCGTGATCAAAAAATGTTTACGTGTCATGGTTTTTAATCTCCTCTCTGAAAAGATCTTAACGATGTTTATGTTTTTATTATTTGCAGAATTATAAAACTTAAACTCTTCAAACCAGCCGGGATGATCACAGGGGCCAAAAAGCGGAGATTTAGCAAATCCGTGGATCCAAAGAAAAAGAAGGCCGAAACATGGTTTCATTGGCCTTCAGAAATTTTTATTTTTAATAACGAGTTATACTTATGCCTTAAGCGTGACAAAACTGATAGAAAAGGGGTAAAAGTCCCTGTATTATTTACCTGTACTCCGGGTTGGGGTGGTTGAACCTGCAGCCTGCATCCCACTTGGTTCTTTGATTGCCGTGGGCGGGGATACCACCATGGTCTTTCAACATGCGTGCCAAGTGAAGCAGGTTCCAGGTCATAAAAGTGGTGTTTCTGTTGGTAAAATCATTTTCCGGGCCGCCCGAATCAGGATCCATATAGGAAGGACCGGGGCCAATTTCCCCAAGCCAGCCCGCATCGGCCTGGGGTGGGATTACAAAGCCCAGGTGCTGCAAGGAGTATAATATCCCCATTGCACAATGTTTGGCACCGTCCTCGTTGCCGGTGATCAAACAGCCGCCCGCACGGCCGTAATAGGAGTACTGCCCCTCTTTATTGAGGTTTCCCGATTCCCCGTATAATCGCTCGATGATCTTCTGGCAAACCGATGTTTTTTCTCCCAGCCAGATGGCCGATCCCAGCACCAGGATGTTTGCCTCCATTACTTTTGGGTAAAGCTGGGGCCAGTCATCCTTATCCCAACCATGTTCGGTCATGTCCGGATATACCCCGCAGGCGATATCATAATCCACTGCCCGCAGAACCTCTACAGAAACCCCCACTTTTTCCATAATCGCTTGTGATATGCGGATTAACCCTTCCGTGTGGGAAAGATCCGGTGATTTTTTCAACGTACAGTTAATAAACAACGCCTTCAGATCAGAAAAATTCCCCTGGTATTCCTCGCACAGTTTGATTTGTTTCTGATTTAAAACTTCTTTATGCATCCTTATCCCAACTTTCTTTTATTTAGTTATCCTTTGCCATAATATTTCTCTTTTATTTTATCAGGATCCATCTTAAGCTTGAAAGCAACTAAAGCATAAAATATGAGATACAAGGAGCGCCAAGGGCTTTCTTGCTCGAACTTTCGGCTGCTGGTGATAATCGGGCCTGGCAGAAGGGCAGTCCTGCCTTTAACTTTCAGGCGGTGGGAAAATTCCACGTCGCACATAATGGGAAGATCCGTAAAGCCGCCCATCTGTTTGAAAACTACGCTGCGGACGAAGATGCCCCGGTCCCCAAAATAAGTATGTGTAAAACGGCAGTATATGTTACCACCCAGAGATAGGAGACGGTAAAAAAAGCGGTTTCCTGCAACATCCATTGTATAGGCGCCTCCCACAACATCCGCTGGAATACGTTGCAGGCGGGAAAGGCAGCCGGGAGAAAGAAAGGAATCGGCATGCAGGAATAGAAGAATATTGCCGGAGGCAACAGCTGCACCGGCGTTCAATTGTTTCACCAGGCTTGCCTTTTCCCTTGTAATAACCAGGTCGGTATAGCGCCGTGCCGTCTGAAGGGTATTGTCTGTACTGGCGCCGTCAGAAACTATTAACTGGTAATCTACCTGCTGGGAAACTACACTTTCCAGGCAGCGGGGCAGGAGTTTCTCTTCATTATGAGTAGGGACAACAACCGAAATCATCTTCTCAGCGTCCTGATCATGAACTTGGCCCATGGTTTATCTGCCCATTCTGAAAACCAATTGTCGGTGGCCCGCTGCAGTGCCAGGCCAAGCGTGGGGTAAACGTGTGCGGTTAAGCCGATATCATGGATGCGCAACCCCTTGCGGCGGGCCAGCACAAACTCGTTGATCAACTCACCGGCCCGGGGTCCCAGGATATGCACGCCTAACAATTTGCCATAAGGGGAAGCGATGATCTTTACCCTGCCTTGTTTTGTGTTGTCTGCAACAGCCCTGTCGTCACCGCTAAAAGGCTGGTAATAGGTACGATAAGTAAGTTTTTTATCCTTACACTCTTCTTCGGTCAAGCCAAGATGGGCCATTTCCGGATCGGTAAAAGTTGTCCAGGGAGCACCCTGGTAATTGGGGCGGCTGTTAAACGGAAAGAGGGCGTTACGAACAGCTATTTTAGCTTCTATTTCTGCAATATGAGAGAAACGCAAACCCCCTGTGCAGTCCCCGGCAGCCCAGATATTTGGCGCTGTAGTGCGCAGGTACTGGTTCACCTTAATTTGTTCGCGATTGAATTCTACCCCCGCAGCCTCCAGGTTTAGATTGTCTGTATTGGCCTGACGTCCCAGGGAGATGAGAAGTTCTTTGCCGAAAAGGATCTCATCTCCATCATCCAGCTGCCAGCCTGCTTTAGTTTTCTCAACCTTTTTAGCGCGAAAATTAAGACGGATATTCAGTCCTTCCTCTTGAAGAAGGCTTGTTAACTCCCGGGCCAGCTCGACGTCATCCCGGGGCAGCAGCCTGTCCCGGGAATGTAGTAATGTTACTTTTGAACCGAGGCGGTGAAACGCCTGTGCCAATTCAGTGCCAATGGGACCACCGCCTATAACTATCAGGGATGGTGGAGGCGCGGACAGATCCCATATTTCCCTGTTGCTTAAATAACCTTCTGTGAGGCCAGGGATATCCGGACGCACCGCTGAGGAACCGGTGCAAAGTATAAATATTTTGGCTTTGAGTGTGGCGTTTGAGGTTTCCAGGATGTGGTTGTCCTTAAATTTGGGTGGACCATAATAAAGGTCTATCTTATATTTTTCCAGTAACATTTTGGCTTTGGAACTTTTGCTTGCTTCCTGGACAGTCTGGCGCACCTGCTCCATAACATTGTCCGGTTGATAACCGCTACGGTAAGCAAGGGAAGCGGCAGCAATAAGTGCCTTTGAAGGGACGCACCCTGTCCAAGAGCATTCTCCTCCCAAACGTTCTTCTTTTTCCACCAACGCGGTGCTGGCGCCTAATGCGCCTGCTGCGACTGCGGCAACCAGTCCTGCAGCACCTCCGCCAATGATCACCAGATCGTAGGTTTTTATAGCCATAATTGGCTCCTTTGTTTTATTTCAATTTTATTATATAATATACATTATTGCAAGATTTAATATTATTAAAAATATAAGGGGAATTATCATGGAGATAGCACAAGGGAATAACGTTTTTAAATCACTGGCCGGTTCTGTCCGGGCCCATGATGTGACCGGGGTCCAGGTAAATTTGGGCAGGTTATGTAACCTTTCATGCGAGCACTGTCATCTTGAAGCCTCGCCAGACAGAACGGAATTGATGGATTGGGGTGTGATGCTAAAAACTTTAGATGTGGTAAAGCAAAACGGGATTACAGCGGTGGAAATTACGGGAGGAGCGCCCGAATTAAATCCCTTTATCCGCCCCTTTATTACAGATCTAAGCCAGCTTGATCTTAAGATAAAAGTGCGGACAAATCTTACTGCTTTACTGGAGCCGGGATTGGAGGGGTTGGCATCATTTTTTAGGGTAAAAGAGGTTGACCTCACCGCTTCTCTCCCCTGTTATCAGGAACAGAACGTCCAGGCACAACGGGGTAAAGGGGTTTTTAAAAAAAGTATAACAATACTCCAGCGGTTAAACGATCTGGGCTACGGCAAAGAGAATGGGCCGGAATTGGAATTAGTTTTTAACCCCGGGGGTCCTTTTCTTCCCGGAAATCAGTCAGAATTGGAGCAGTTGTACCGGAAAGAATTGGAGCAACATTACGGAATTACTTTTTCGAGGCTTATTGGATTAACAAATATGCCCATTGGCAGGTTTCGCAATACCTTGTTGCGGCATCAGCAGTCACAGGAATACTTTAACCTCTTGTACAGTTCTTTTAACAGGAATGTGTTGGAAAATCTGATGTGTCGCAGGTGTGTCTCTGTTGACTGGGACGGGACATTATATGATTGTGATTTCAACCTTGCCCTGGGAATGCCTCTGGCCGGGGTGCCGGCGAGGATTGAGGATTTTAGCAAGAAATCTCTTTCGGGAAGGACCATAGTTACCGGTGGACATTGCCTTGGTTGTACAGCTGGTGCCGGATCTTCCTGCCAGGGTACTCTGGAGGTTTGCCAGTGAAACTGTTGATTTTTACCCGGTACCCCGAGGCGGGGCGTGTAAAATCACGCCTTATCCCGGCTCTTGGAGCTGAAGGGGCTCAAAGCTTACACCGCCTGATGACGGAGCATACCTTACAACGCCTGGATGGTTTTGCCGGGCTCGAAGTTTGCTATGATGGAGGGGGAGAAAGGTGTATGCGGAAATGGCTCGGGAACAAGCTGTCTTACAGCCCCCAGGGTGAAGGCGATCTTGGCAAACGGCTGCTGCGGGCCTTTTCCCGTTGTTTTAAACAGGGAGAGGATAAAATAGTTGTTGTGGGAACTGATTGCCCCGGTCTTACGGCCTTCCATGTACAAGAAGCTTTACAGCTGCTGGATGATTATGACGTGGTATTGGGGCCGGCTGTAGACGGCGGCTATTACTTGATTTGCCTGGGCGCCCTTTATGAGGAGCTATTTGTAAATATATCCTGGGGGACAAGCCAGGTGCTTCAGGAAACCTTGGAAAAAGCTGAATTGCTTGGCCTTAAAACTATTCTCCTTGAAAAATTGGCTGATGTGGATCGGCCGGAAGACCTTACGGTTTGGAATGCATTTAGGGAAATTTCCTGAAATTCTTCGTTTAGTTTACTAGCCTGATTTACATCAGAACGGCGGTGTTTTAAAAAAAAGTTATTTCATATATAATGGTTACAGATTAACACCGATTTTCGCACAGGTATAACCGTCACATGATATAAGATTCTCACCGGCTGGCGACAGCTATTTGAATTGCAAGTTCAACTCGGCACTGCCCAGCCAAGGAAGGCTTTGCGGCAGGTGCTCCCAGGGCACAGCCCGCAAGATAGGATTATGCGCGCGCTTCGGGTAAGTGACGGTAAGCTGCCCGTTACGTACATCCACAATTCCCCGGCCGCGCACAAAGCTGCGAAAAATCTTGGGAGCATCACAACTTTCGTAGCCGCGCAGATTCTGGGCCAACCGCCAGTAAAGAGTATCAGCGATCATGGTCATCACCAGATCGAAATGCACCTTGATCAGGATTGGCGATGACAGGGCATTGAGGTGGAAAAACTTAACCGCTTCGGAGATACCGTTTTCCACCCGCCAGCGGCGGGCATAGTTACCCACCAGAAGTTCCGCCGGGGCATCAAAGTCGTTGGTAATTAGAAAGGTAGGCTTTTCACGGCCGTTGCCGCGCAGGATAATCTGGCGCATCTCACCTTCGTAGCCACGCAATTCGACCCTTGATTCATGAACCATGGGGTTGGGATATTTACGCTTATCATGGGGGATTTTGATTCGTTTCCACGGTTCAAGTTTTGCAGCGTCTGTCAACAGCTTTTGGCCGCGGCGACGCAGGGTTATGAATTTTACCCCCTGAAGATTAAGTTCCGCAAGGTTTGGGTAGGTGGTAAATTTACTGTCAAAAATAAATGTTGAAGATACACCCTTACAAACCCGCTGCCAGAAAGGAAGAAATTCGAGCACCTGTGCATCAGACTCCTGTCGCTGGATGTCGGCTGCTGTATATAAGATAAGCTTACTCTCGGCATCCTGGGCAAAAAGGGTCAGTGCTCCTTTCATCCGTTTACCCCGCGCCCCGGCCCAGTGTTCTTCAAGCACCGATTCATCACCGAAGTGGGGCACGGTATGAAAATCAAGATTGATGATACTACCATTATAGATACCAAGGCGTGAAGCGCAATTGACGAATGCCTCTTGCAAACGGGTGATGTGGGCCTGGTCAAGGGAGTACGAATAGGTGGAAAGAGCCGTACATTTAGGCAGTACATTCAGACCCGCAAAGAGCCCCAGCCCGAAGTCGAAAGTATGCTCATCACTCACGTGATTGAAGCGCTCGGTGCCAAGGAGTTTAAGTGCCAGAAAGGATAAAAAATAGCTTTGGGCAGAGATATACTTGTTTTCCGGCAACCCTGCTTTTTTCAGCACTTCATCAAAACCAATCTGGGCCAGAAAGGGGGCGAACAAAAAGACGCCGGCCCCGTCTGATTCCATACGCTTGCCTTCAAAATGTGCAAGACTAATTGATTTGGCCCGTTCAGGCACTTCAGCGCCCTTGATGGTACGGCCGATCTTGAGCTGTGTGCGGCGGGGAAGCTTGGGAAAACCCTCTTCGGCCAACACCCGCTCAACGGTCCTGACGGAAACTTCAACTCCTTCCTGTTCCAGGAGTTCAGCGATTTCACCGGCGGACAGTTGCTGTTGCCGCCACTCGATAATCTTTTGTCGCACCTCGGCGCTGATCTTCCACCGTGCGGCTTTGCCTTCGCCTGCAGGTTCAGCAATGTCGATCTTGCCATGGCGGAACTGATGCCGCAGCAGGCTGACATACCCGGGGCTGTAGCCGAAACGCTCAGCCACAAGCTGGTCAGGCAAGCGTTCCACAAAGGAGGCACGCAGCGCTTCGTATCGACGCTGCCAATCGCTGGCAGGACGGGTAAAAAAAGTTGCATCTCTCATGCCTTTATTATACTATATGACGCTTAGCAGTGTCAACATAAAATGTTAAAACATGCATATAAATACTGCACTGGAGATAATAAACAGATAATGTCGCTAAAACTGGGCTATAATCGTGCCTTATAAAACGCTGGTCTATACTCCTGCCCTGTTTTAACTATTAACGATTCAACTGTTTAACCGTCATATATGCTAAGGAATTAAGAAAAAAATATAAATTGCATATGTCGTAAATGTAATGATTCCCTTGCTTTTCCAGGGGTTACCTGCTGGTTGCCAGGTGATTTTCCTTATTCAATTTTGTAACGCGAAAATCGGTGATTATTGAATTCTGAATGCCTGGTATCTCATATTTTCCCGGATAGGAGCAGAAAGCCGATTACTACAAAGGCTACCCCTGCTCCTTTTTGTATTATATCAGGGGATACGTAACGGGAAA
>SKTJ01000190.1 GCA_007122565.1 Syntrophomonadaceae bacterium
CCTGGCCCCTTACATGACCCAGCACCTCAAGGAATTCACCGTATTCCGGCCCGTATTGCTGTTCCAGTTCTTCTCGCAAGTGCCTGGCAAAGGCCGGGCTCCTACCCTCGGTTGAAATCGCAATGCTCAGATGCCCCCGGCTCACCACAGAAGGCACGAAGAAATTGCTATGCTTAGGATCATCAACCACGTTGACGAGCAGATTGCGGGAAACACAGCCGCGGTACACCTGCTGGTTGATCCGGCGATCATTGGTAGCGGAAATAACCAGGAAAGCGCCCTGCAAAAACGACTCCTTGTATTCATCCTGAATAAGTGTGATATGGCCTTGCTTTTCTAATTTCTGTATTTCCCCTGTGCATTGCAGACTGACGACTGTAACCTGGGCCTTTACAGCCAGCAGGGTTTTCACTTTTCGAGTGGCAACTGCCCCTCCGCCGACGACAAGGCACTTTTTACCACACAAGTCTAAAAAAACAGGGTAGTTCTCCTTCATTAAAAGCTCACGTCCTCTTCCCCGGTTTAAAAGAAAAACGGCCCGTCAGACGATTAGCAAAATAGCAATGATAACCAGGACTGCCGCGATAGCCGTTCTCAGGGTGGGTATTTCTCCAAACCACAAATAGGACAACACAGCAATATTTACAAAGTTTGCCACCCAAAGGTAAATGTTTAGGTGCCAGATATTTCCAATTTCCCGGTAACCCGTATTGAAGATGTAGTTAATGCCAAAGTTTGCGATAAAAATAGCGGGGATCAAAAGCAGGGTATAAAAGAAAATGGCCTTGGGATTAGGTGCGATATTTTTTATCTGGTAGTAGTTTACGTTGGTTAGGATGGCAAACATGGGAATAAAGTACAGAATATAACGGAGCATTTTTCCTCCTCATGAAATCAAAAAAGTGTTCGTAGTCATTTGGAAAAATTACCTGGAAATAATATTGTGCTCACCCTTGGAAATAGCAAAAAAATGCCTCCTGTGAAGATCATATAACACGGCGTGAAATGTATCATTTTTATCCTGAATGAATTGCGTTAAAAATTGCCTGGAGGACTCATCGCTATCTGCCAGGCACCAAAAAGCAAAAGGCGCTTCAAAAAGTGCCCAGTCGTCACTGATGGTCAATGCGATAAACTGATTGTTAGCATAGTACAACTGGTCATAAGCCCGGTAAAACAAGCTGTTGTTCAGGGGAACCGGTTCGATGTCCTCATCGCAGGGCGCAGCGGTGGTCCCAAAAGCACGACAAATTAACGGTCGTGCCTGATATATTTTGCAGTGCCCGGCTGCTTTATTGCTGGCTAAAAAGGGGCACCGGATCGTTGAATCGCCTTGAATTCTATTGATATCCAGCTGCAGGAGTTCATTTATTCGTTCAGACGACCAGCATTGTTCCAGGTATATCCAGATATAATTAAATTCGGTATAAGACATAAGGATGGATCCATAACAGCAGCGATTGCAAGAAGGGCTGCAGTTGTAATGATTACTGTGCTGAAGCATTTCCTCAACCTGCCCCATGCTGTAATGAGCAAATTCGTTTAATAAAGCAGGGCGGGAAAACAGTTTCTGCAGACGGGTAAAATCGTATGGTATCAGTGACGTCATTATCCTTCACTCCTGAATTAGCGCTTTTGAAAAATTAGTATGTATTCATGGACTTTATTTATTCTAAAAACATACGGGAATCCCAAAGGTCGTAAATGGTTGTATTCCTTTCGCCTGTCCCATATTATCATATCATCAAGGGTAAAGCCTATCAATTGCATTCGTTGGGTCAGATCCATGTGTAAAGGGAAAAAATGATTTTTTTTACGGATATCCATCACTACGACCAAACAATACTTTCCTTGTTTTAAAGAATGATAGACTTTGCAGAATATGTCTTCCAGCCCATCCAGAAAATCGTTGTAACTTTCGATGTTTCCTAAATCACACTGGAGGTTACCGTAGTTGCGCGTCTTTTTTTTATCCGCGGTTCTTTTCTCTTGCAAGATATTCCAGTACGGAGGTGACGTTAAACATAAGTCAACGGACAGTGGGGACGCATAGACCGGTAGATTTCTGGCATCATCGCAGTGAGCTATTAACACGGGCCTTTCCTCACATCGTTTATTTCCAGTTCTAGCGTTAAAAAGGTCTATGTATTCCTGGGTTATATCAAGCCCTAAACCGCGACGACCCAAGTTTCCGGCTTCCAGCAATGTACTGCCGCTTCCCATGAAGGGATCCAGAACGAGATCGCCCTTGTTGGAAAACAATCTTATTAACCGGCGGACCAGGTGCTGAGGAAAAAGGGCCGGGTGTTTTAGGTGTCTCTCTTCGGCGGTTTTTTGAATATCGTCCCAAACGCTAATACTGTACCTTGTCCATGTCTTGCCGTCCAGGTCATGAGCCGGTCTGCTTTTTTCGGGCAATTCCATAACCACCTTTTTCATTAACTCTCCATACCTCGGTTTTAACGGGAAAGATACTCCACCCTTTATTATTTTTCTTTACAACCTGATTAATCCTTCCAAATAACTGAATAAAAAAAAATAATGAGATAAAACTTTAATGAACGGCATGAGACCCTTAAAGGAGTTCACGATTAAGTGATATACACCATTGAACAGTACATTTTCCAAACACTTTATGTATTCATAATTCTTCTGGAAATATATGGTGCAACTGTGATCATCTATTCTGCAAGCGCTGTGTTTTTTTACTTTGCCCGCACTAGCAGAGACGGACAGGCAGTACGGCTAACCCTGGCCAAGTATCTATCTTTTGGTCTGGAATTGTTTCTTGGGGCAGAAATTCTCCGGACAGTAATTAGCAGGGAACTAGAGGAAATTAAGGTTTTGGCTGCTATTATCGCCTTGAGAGCAATTATGACCCTTCTTATACACTGGGAAATCAAACAAGACATTTAGCATACTTCACAAATTGTTAATCAATATTGCTCCTTGCCTTTCTAATCCCTTTTTAGTAGAATATTTATAAAACATTTTGATTTTTAAACAATGTTGGGAGTTTTTTTGGATGTCGAAACTTTTTAAAAACCCTGCCGAACGTATAAAGGAAAAGCTAAGTATTTTAAGCAAGGTGGTCCCCTTTAACATTTTGAATGAGGAAAACCTTCGATTCCTGGCAGACAGGGCCCGGTTCCAATCATTTCCAAAGAATGCGTATATATTTAACCAGGGTGAGCCATCTAAAGGGTTCCTTTATATCATCGTTTCGGGAAGAACAAAAATAGTGATGTATAATGAGGCCGGCGAAACCGTTGCGGGGTACCGAAACCCCTATGATTTCTTTGGGGTAACTGCACTCTTATCGGAGGAAAAATACCCTGTATCTGTTTTAGCTTTCGACGATTTGACATGTTTGGTTATTCGCCATGAAGACCTGGAATCCATTATGAGCAAAAATGCGGAGTTTGCATCATTTTTTACCTATGAAATGTGCCGACGTTTAAGCGGCCTTTACAAGAGCTTCATGGAAGAAACCCGGGATGGGGCTTTTATAAGCGGGCTTCCCATGAGAAAAAAAATCTCAGAAATCATGAATGCGCCTCCGGTTACTTGCAGTTACATGGATACCATTGAGAAGATTGCCGAAAACATGACAGATAATGATGTCTCTTCGATCGTTGTTATGGCTCCAAACGGAAGCCCCCTGGGCATTATTACTGAAAAAGACCTGGTAAG
>SKTJ01000080.1 GCA_007122565.1 Syntrophomonadaceae bacterium
ACGTCGAACTTTAATCTTACCTAAACTTTCATCCTGGGGAAAATAATGGTATTTCCAGGTGGACAACCTCACAATCGTAAAGATACAAGGAGGAACGGGCGTGATCTTTGAGCATAATTATATAGAGGGCAGAACGATCGAAGATGTGTGGCGGGATGCCATGTGGTGCTGTGTCCGTAACGGTTATGCCTACCGGGTGGAAGTAGGCAGCTATGAAGGTCAATTAAGAAAACAAATGGACTATGCTGTGTTAAGGATACTGGAACCTTTTACACGTCCTTTAAGCGTACAAACCCCCGAAGCTTGCGGTTTCTCTGCACCCACCAGCGAGGAGAAGATCTGGAGTTATTTCAGCCATTATATCGTGGGGACAGGAAAAAGTTCCAATGAAGATTATACATACGGGGAGTTTATTGCACCGCAAATTCCCAGGGCCGTTGAACTGTTAAACAATGCTGCAGGAAATACTAACCAAGCCTGCATACAAATCGGAAACGAAAACTCGATTAACCTGAATGATCCCCCCTGTCTACGAGTGATCACTTTCAAGGTTGTAAACGGTCTGCTTCAAATGTCGGTGTTCTTCCGCAGTTGGGATCTTTTTGCCGGTCTGCCGGAAAATTTAGGAGGGTTGCAACTGCTTAAAGAATATGTGTTGGCTCAATTAACCTTTCCTGTCCAGGATGGACCCATTGTGGCATACAGTGATGGTTTGCATATCTACGAACAGTATTTTTCACTGGTAAATGCCCTAAACATCGATAAAATAGACTAATTTAAGAAGGGGAGGCAAGGATGCTAAAAAAAATTAAAAAAAGAGATGGTCAAATTGTTCCTTTCGATCAGGATAAGATAACCATAGCTATTTATAAAGCGGCAAAAGCAGTGGGTGGCAGCGATTTTGACCGTGCAAGGCATCTTTCTGATCAGGCTGTTGAAATCCTGGAAAAAAACTTTCCCGTAAATGTCCCAGCTGTGGAGGAAATCCAGGATGTGGTGGAAAAAGTTCTGATTGAGCACGGCCATGCCAAGACAGCCAAGGCCTATATCCTTTACCGTAAACAGCGCACGGAGCTAAGGGATTTTCATTCCCTGATGGTTAATACAGGTAAAATGGTGCAGGAGTACCTGGAGCGAAACGACTGGAGAGTTAACGAAAACAGTAATATGAATTACTCCCTACAGGGTTTAAACAACCATATTATTGCTAATATCACCCAAAAATATTGGATCGAAAAAATATATCCTGTCGAGGTCCGGTCAGCCCACGAAAGCGGAGATATGCATATCCACGATCTTGGCCTATTGGCGCCATACTGTTGCGGTTGGAGCTTTGAGGACCTGTTGAGCCGGGGTTTTCGGGGTGCCCCGCAAAAGGTAACCTCAGGCCCGCCCCGCCATTTCCGGACGGCTCTTGGCCAACTAATCAATTTTTTCTATACACTGCAGGGTGAGGCTGCCGGCGCTCAGGCGATCGCCAATTTTGACACATACCTTGCCCCCTTTATTCGTTATGACGGGATTGGTTACCGGGAAGTGAAGCAAGCACTCCAGGAGTTTGTTTTTAATCTTAATGTTCCAACACGTGTCGGTTTTCAGACACCATTTATTAATATTACCCTTGATGTTACCGTTCCCTCCATCCTGGCGGATCAGCCGGTGATAATCGGGGGCGAGCCGAAAGATGAAACTTACAGTCAATTCCAGGCAGAGATGAACATGATCAATAAGGCCTTTTGCGAAGTGATGATGGCGGGGGACGCAGATGGACGAATCTTTACTTTTCCCATTCCCACATACAACGTAACAGAGGAGTTTTTTGAAAATCCGGTCTCGGAAAATATTATGGAGATGACGGCTAAGTATGGGATCCCGTACTTTGCCAATTTTATAAATTCCGATCTATCTCCCGATGATGTGCGCAGCATGTGCTGCCGCCTGCGTCTCGATAACCGGGAATTAAGGCGCCGCGGAGGAGGCTTATTTGGCGCAAACCCTCTTACCGGTTCAATCGGAGTCGTAACCATAAACTTGCCCCGTATTGGCTACAAAGCGAATTCGCTGGAAGAATTCCTGGATAAAGTGGAGGTTATGGCAATCCTTGCAAAAGAAAGCATGGTTACTAAGAGACTTGTGCTTGAACAGCTCACCGAAAACGGTCTTTATCCCTATTCCAAACATTTCCTGCGTGACGTGCACACCCGTTTCGGCCAGTACTGGGCGAACCATTTCAACACTATCGGCATTATCGGCATGAACGAAGCCCTACTCAACTTTATAGGCGAAGACATTACCACGCCCAAAGGACAGGCCACTGCAAACACTATCTTAGACCACCTACGCGCCATCATGATCAGATTCCAGGAAGATACGAAACAGATGTTTAACCTGGAAGCAACACCGGGAGAAGGGACGAGCTATCGCCTTGCCCTCCTGGACCGGGAATTGTACCCCGGCATTATCACGGCCGGTGATGATGAACCATACTATACCAATTCGACACAACTTCCCGTAGCTCATACTGACGATGTCTTTGAAGCCCTGGAGCTTCAGGATGAACTGCAAACCAAATATACAGGGGGAACGGTGTTTCACGCTTTTCTTGGTGAAAAGGTGGAAAATACGGGGGCATGCAAGAAACTAATCAACAGTGTATTCAGCAACTTTAAACTGCCATACTTCTCCATAACACCAACGTTTTCTGTTTGCAGCACCCATAAATATCTTTCCGGAGAACAGCCCTTATGTCCCCATTGCGGCGAAGAAACAGAAATATGGAGCCGCGTGGTCGGTTACTACCGTCCAGTACAGAACTGGAATAAAGGGAAGAAGGAAGAATTTAAAGACAGGAAGACATTTACGTCAAAGGTAAATGCCCCATTATAATTTCACATTATTTGGGTGAACTTGATGATAAACGGAATTAACCAACAACATATCCTGTTATGTGACCTGGACGCTTTTTTTGCGGCTGTGGAGCAGCGGGATAACCCGGAATTGCTCGGTAAGCCTGTAATTGTTGGGGGTGATCCTGCTGCCCGAGGGGTGGTCTCCACCTGTTCTTATGAAGCGAGGGAATACGGCGTCCACTCAGCTATGCCCATGCGACGCGCATTGAAGCGCTGCCCCGAAGCTATTGTTCTGCCGGTCAATATGCAGAAATACAAAGCAGTCTCCAGGCAAGTGCTGGAAGTATACGAGCGTTTTACGCCGGACATTGAGCCTGTTTCCATTGACGAGGCTTATTTGTCAGTACGCGAAGGTTACGAAACTGCGAAAAAGATCCGCAGGGCCGTGCGGGGGGAACTCTCCCTGCCTTTAACGGTGGGGGTATCCGTAAATAAATTGCTCGCTAAAATAGCATGTGAACTTGCCAAACCGGACAACGAAAAAGACATCTGGCCGGAAGAAGTCCCCACGGTCCTCTGGCCTCTGCCTGTAAGCGTTCTCCCTGGTGTGGGGCCCGTAACAGAACGAAAACTAAAGCGAAGCGGCCTGGAGACCGTTGGGGATCTGGCCGCTGCCCCCCTGGAAGCCCTCGTAAACATTCTTGGTAACACCGCGCTTACGCTCAGAGATTACGCCCATGGCCGTGATGACAGGAAACTGACACAAATGCAGGCCCCCAAATCCCTTTCCGAGGAGACAACCTTCCCACAGGATATTTACGAGCGTGATTATATGCTCGCCACACTCCTTGATCTTGCTGAGGAACTGGGCTACCGCCTGCGCTTAAGAGGATATTTGACCAGGAACGTATCCCTGAAACTGCGCTTTGCCGACTTCAAGACCATAACTCGGGCTGTGACCCTTGCCGAAGCAACGGACAGCGACCGTGATATTAATGCAATTGCCCGTGACCTGTTCAACCGCCACTGCGGCCGCCCCCCCTGGCGCCTGCTCGGCATCCGTGTTTCCTCCCTGGAAAAAGGCAGCCAGCTTTCACTAATGATAACGGATCAGGAAAAAGAACGCCATATCACCCAAACCACGGATCAACTACGGGAAAAATTCGGCCGTAAGATGGTATTCAAAGCAAAACGCCTCATGGGGAAAAAAGAAACATAAAATACAATACAATGCACGACAATTCGTTTTTCTGGGGCCAAGATTCAAGGCAACAGCCGTGACAACAAATCTTCCGCTTATCCCGGATAAACCAGTTGAATGCATCTGAATAAAAGGCCAGGAGGGTCTTTTTTTTATCATCTTTTTTTGAACCAAAAATTGTTTTATTAATAAAATAATATGTAAACAGGTTTTCAAATAAATTGAGGGGTTGTTAAGAATGAGGAAATTTTTATTGTGGCTGGTATTTTTGCTGGCGATGGTATCCCTTTTTGCATACGTGGCCGGATGCAGCATCCAAAATGGGAAGACCGTTGTAAGGTTGAATGAGGTGACCCGTTCTGTATTTTATGCACCTATGTATGTGGCCATTAATCAGGGGTTTTTTGCTGAAGAGGGGATTGAGCTGGAACTGACCACCGGTCAGGGGGCGGACAATGTGATGACAGCCATGCTTTCGGGCCAGGCGGATATCGGTTTTATGGGGCCGGAAGCAACTATTTATGTCTATAACCAGGATCAGGCTGATTACGCTGTTAACTTTGCCCAACTCACAAAACGGGATGGCTCATTTTTGGTGGCAAGGGAAGCGGACCCCGAATTTGACTGGGATATGGTAAGGGGAAAAACCATTATCGGCGGGCGCAGAGGTGGTATGCCCCTGATGACCCTGGAGTATGTTTTAAAAGGCAAGGACATAATCCCCGGTGAGGATGTTGAGGTGCTTACGCATATTGACTTTGCCCTGATGGCAGGAGCTTTCACCGGAGGCGAGGGTGATTATGTAACCCTGTTTGAGCCGGTGGCTGCTGCTCTGGAACAAGAAGGCGCCGGTTTCGTGGTTGCCTCTGTTGGTATGGAAAGCGGTGAGATTCCCTACACTGTCTTTTCGGCGCGCAAAAGCTACATAGAAGAAAACGAGGATATAATCCAACGGTTTACAAATGCCATTTATCGCGGTCAGCTCTGGGTGGATAGCCACTCTCCTGAAGAGATTGCTGCTGCCATTAAACCGTCTTTCCCCGATGCCGACGTGGAGATTCTTACCGCTGTAGCCGAGCGCTATCAGGAGGTTGATGCCTGGGCGAAAAACCCTGTATTCACGGAAGAATCCTTTGTGCGGCTGCAGGATGTGATGGAACTGGCCGGTGAACTGGATAAGCGGGCGCCTTATGCGGACCTGGTAACAAATTATTATGCAGAGCGGGCTCTGGAGGCAGTTGAGTAGTATTTTTAGATTGTAAGATATTGAAGTTTCAGCATTCAAGTGCAAAAGGGGCGATTGTTTTGCAGGCTGGTCCGCTTGTTGATGTAAGAAATGTTTCCATGAAATATCACACTCCCGAAGGGGAAATACCGGCGCTTAAAGATATCTCGATGGAAATCAGAAAAGGGGACTTTATCGGCATCGTGGGTCCAAGCGGGTGCGGCAAATCGACGCTGCTTAATATAATTGCCGGTTTGATCGCCTCATACGATGGTGAAGTTTTAATTCACGGCAAAGCAGTAAAGCGTGGCAGCAGGTTGATCGGTTACATGCCGCAAAGCGACCAGCTCTTTGAATGGCGCACGATCTGGAAAAATGTCCTGCTCGGCCTGGAAGTGCAAAACAACGTAAACGAGCGGACCGAGGCATTCGCAAGGCAACTGTTGGAGAACTATGGGCTTAAGGAATTTGCCCGGGCTTTCCCGAGCCAGCTTTCCGGGGGGATGCGCCAGCGGGTGGCCCTGATCCGTACCCTTGCCGTTAATCCGGAAATACTCGTGCTTGATGAGGCATTTTCCGCCCTTGACTACCAGACGCGGCTGGTCGTGGCTGATGAGGTTAAGCAAATTATGGTCAAAGAAAACAAAACGGCGATCCTGGTAACACATGATATTTCCGAGGCGATCAGCATGTCCGATAAAATTGTTGTGCTGACGAAAAGACCGGGTAGTATCAAAAGTATACACAGCATTGAGCTGACCTGTAGCGACAATACTCCCATGAAAAGCCGGGAGGCCCCTGAATTTCGTCATTACTTTAACAGCATATGGAAGGAACTGGATGTTCATGTCTAATGTGGATAAGACAGCATACATATCAAAAGAACATCAGGCTTACCTGCAGCAAAGAGATAGCTATAAGAAACGTGTAGTGTTCGCTCAGATCGGGCTATTGGTTGTATTCTTTCTGTTATGGGAAATTGCCGGTAATTTAAGATGGATTGATCCATTTATCACAAGCCAGCCCACGCGCATCATGCGAACCCTGGTATCGCTGCATAACGAAGGGTCCTTGTATCACCATATTGCCATCACCGTCATGGAAACGGTGGCCGGTTTTATCCTGGGTACAATCATCGGGACCATGGTAGCTGTTGCCCTATGGTGGTCGAAATTCCTTTCCGACGTGCTGGATCCTTACCTGGTGGTTTTAAACAGCTTGCCGAAAATAGCCCTCGGTCCCATTTTAATTGTATGGATAGGTCACGGCGCTCCGGCAATTATTGCCATGGCCCTGCTTATATCCGTAGTTGTAACAATTCTCGGGGTCTATTCGGGCTTTACCCAGGTTGAACCGGAAAAAATCCGGCTGCTCGAGTCTTTTGGTGCGACCAGGGCACAGGTATTGCAAAAAGTAATTTTACCGGCAAGCGTTCCCACGATTGTATCCGCTTTAAAAATAAATGTTGGGCTGTCGTGGGTTGGCGTAATCGTGGGTGAGTTTCTAGTGTCAAGAGCCGGCCTTGGATACTTAATCGTCTACGGCGGGCAAGTCTTCAAGCTTGACCTGGTAATGACAAGCGTGCTTATCCTTGCTGTTGCTGCAGCGTTAATGTATCAGGCTGTTGTTTTACTGGAAAAACATTTCTTGAATTGGCAGTAAAATATCAGTTGGATAGTTGGGTAGTTGGGTAGTAGATAGTCAAAAAGATGAATTCTTAAAAAAGCTCAAATCTTGCACCTTGTTCTTTTGTGGGCGGACGATCCTGTCCGCCCACAAAAGAACCCCTCACATGCATTATAAAACTCACCCAAATATTTTCCCCTAGGGAACCGTAATAAAACAGAACCATTTTCATACTTTCACAGTCTATAAAGAGATGGAACTATCGGTTGAGGTGTCTAAAGTATGAAAAATGGAAAGCTTAAACCTGTAATAATTTTGGTAGCAATCACTATTATCATTGTCCTGTTAGGGGGGAAAATCTACGGTGACCTGCGTCAGATCAGCTACCATTACAGCTTGCCTGTTCCTGAGGTCATACCAAGGATTGTGCTGGGTATCAGTGAATATTCCCCCGTAGAGGAGATCCCGGAAGAAGATCTGACGACCCCCGATCTTATCTTACTGGGGGCGCGCCGGGAGGTTCACAACGCAACGCGCTATGACGCATCTTACGTAGCCATGAGTTACCCCGGCGGGGATGTTTCTCCCGATTACGGAGCTTGCACCGATGTCGTGGTTCGTGCTTTTCGTAACGCCGGCATTGACCTGCAGCAATTGATCCACAAGGATATGCAGGATAATTTTAACATTTATCCGCAGAATTGGGCATTAAACGGCCCCGACTCGAATATCGACCACCGGCGTGTCCCCAATCAGGTACGCTTTTTCGAACGTTATGGTACAGCATTGCCACTGGAGGTGGAAGATAATCTGGACCAGTGGCAGTGGGGGGACGTAGTTTACTGGCGTTTTGCCGATGGGCGTGATCACTGCGGTATTATCAGTGACCGCACACGCAGGGATGGTGTGCCCCTTGTTATACATAATGCCGGTATCACAAAAGAAGAAGATTGTCTGCTGCGCTGGGAGATCACCGGGCATTTCCGTTATCCCTAGTCCTCCACCCCTAAAAGCTTGGCGTGGGGATGGCCTTGCCACCGGGTGTAAGTTTCTCTTTGAAATCCTGAAGGTAAGCAACCTCATCCCTGGCCCAGTAGAGGGCTTCTTTGTCCACAGCCCGCACCAGCACTTCTTCTTTCTTGTCCGAAGCGACGGAGAGGATGTCCCCCAGGGGGCTGATCAGCTTACTTTTACCACAACTGTTGTTGCCTACCGTATTTACTCCTAAAACAAATACTGTGTTATCCAGAGCACGGGCCGGAAGCTGGATATCCCAGCGGTGGGATGCAGACATGCTCCACACTGAAGGACAAACGATTATTTCCGCACCCTCCAGGGCGAGCAGGCGGCTCGTTTCCGGGAACTCCATCTCGTAACAAATAAGCACGCCAATCCTTCCCACCTCAGAATCAAAGGTGGGATATTCCAACACAGCCTCTTTGAAAATCTGCCGTTCTCTTCCCCAGAGCAGTCCTTTGCGTACAATACCCATAATTTCGCCTGTGCTGTCAATAATTGCCGCAGCAATATACATATCATCGTTTTCACGTTCCACGAAGGGGCAGACGATGGTAACCCCTTCCTGCTCTGCCTCTTCCCGCAGCGTGGTTACTGTCTTCCCCTCCGGTGTTTCTGCCAGGAGGGAAAATGATTCTTTTGATAAATAATATCCCGTATTCCACAATTCCGGAAAAACAATCAAATTTGCCCCTTCCTTTATGGCCTCCCGGGCAAAGTAAATACCTCGTTTAATATTTGCATCCAAATCGTTCATGATCGGTGTCATTTGAATAGCCGCTACCTGAAACATAAATTGCTCCCCCTGTCTGTCTATGATAACGAAAAGTTATTACGTTTCGCTATGACCTTCTTTACATCTTTTCACCATCCATGTTCAAAGATCCTTTCTGACGTTATTATTTATTGCGGGGAAAAAATAATTAACCAGATCATCGGGAGAGGATTACGTAAATTAGGGGAGAATAATAGTATAAACATGTCATTTAATAACATAAATGATAGAAACCGCCTATATACCTAAAATTACAAGTTTAATCAGCTTGTTTTTTGCCACCGTGGAATGGTAAATGGCCGCCATTGTGCTGTCAGGAGGGTTGAGATTGGAAGGACAAGTTACCTTTTTACATGGGGCTGACCTGCATTTGGGAAGCCCGTTAAGTTCCGTGGGCAGGATGTCTGCAGAACTGCGCGAAAAAATCAGGGAGGCCGGTTATACCGCTTTTCGCCGTATGATTGATGCGGCATTAAGGCATAAGGTTGAATTTGTTGTTTTGTGTGGCGACATCTACGACCAAACAGAACGTTCCGCCAGGGCAAAGGGGTTTTTTATTGAACAAATGGACAGGCTTAAGCATGCCGCGATCCCCGTATATTTGATCTATGGAAACCATGATCCCCTCGGGAAACGGCCCGCATACTTCAAATACCCGGACAACGTGCATATCCTTGCTGCGGCTGAAGTGGATATTATGGAAGTGGTGGGCAAGGATGGCAGGATCAAGGCCAGAATACTGGGCCAGTCATACAACCAACCGTGGGAAAAGGGCAAAATGCACCAATCATACACACCACCGGACCATAACGTGGTCAACATAGCCCTGCTGCATACAGGCCTTAACCCTTCAACTATGAATTATGTTCCCTGTTCTGCCGCGGAACTGAAGAATATTTCGGGCTTTGATTATTGGGCCCTGGGGCATATTCATCAAAGGCAGGTCGTTCATTCCCAGTATCCCGTCATTGCTTTCCCCGGCAGCCCCCAGGGGCGTCATATGGGTGAGCCCGGATTGGGTGGATGTTTACTGGTAACAGCGCAGCGGGGAAAGGCAGCCACACTTCAGTTTATTCCCACGTCATCCATCGTCTGGTTGGCCCGTGATGTGCCTGTGAAAGAAAGTGATCGCAGTGAAGATGATCTGATCGCATCAATGATCGAAACAGGAGATCAACTCCTCGCTGCAGCTGCGGCCATGTCGGGACCTGAAATGGATTTGGCCCCAGGTGAGGCCATAGACATTGAAGGGTTTATTGTTCGCTGGAAATTTAGCGGCAGAGGGGAAATACATAATATTATTGCCAACGATGATGAGATCGCCCCGGAACTGGTTGAAAGGATGCGCCGCGAATTGGGTGGCGGCAGCCCCTTCCTCTGGACGGAAGATGTCAGGTTTGAAACAGCTTCTCCCCTTGTTGATCTGGAAAACATTTCCGCTGAAGATGTTGTGCTTGGCACTTTACTGCAAACCTATCAGGAATTTGCAGATGATCCCGCAATGCGGGAGCAGGTTATAAAATTAATCGGTAAAAGCTGGTTTGAACAGCATGATGGTGAAGATGTGAGGGACAAAGCTTTACCCCTTAACGATGCAACTTACAACTCCTTACTAAGGAGAGCCTTACATCTGGCTGTTGAGCGTATCCTGGAAGGACGTGCTCTTTAATGTGGATCAAGCGTATATATCTCGGTGATTTTGGTATATTTCAAAACCAAACCATGGATCAAATTGAACACGGGCTGGTTGTGGTGGGTGGTCTCAATCGTGCCGGGAAGACAACCCTCATGACTGCGCTCCGTTGTCTGGGCTATGGAATACCAAAAGGAAGCGGCATTCCCCCTGCTGCAGGGCAACATGAAATCAGAGCCGATGTGGAAAGTGGGGGCCACAGTTATAGCATTTTTGTGAACGGACACGGCAATCCCAGGGTAGCTGCAAAAGGGCAGGCACCGGAAATTATTATTGAGGAGTTATACAACAACCTGGACAGGTTTACCTATAACCAGATTTTCACCATCAGCCTAGATGAACTGCGCCAGGTTCCGGACAATATGGACAATGGAAATCAGGAAAGAATAGCGGCCGTCTTACTTGGTGCGGGGTGGAGTGATACCTTACGGCTAATCCAATTAAAGGACAGTCTTAATAAAAAAGCATCCGATATTGGAGGGAAAAATGGGAGCATAAGTACAAAAAAATTCCAACCCCATTATGATAAATTATGTGCCGCCCTCGAACTGCGGGATCACGCCAACGCACAGATGGACGAGTACGAGGTGAAATGCAGCAGGCTCGCAGCAGTCACCTTCGAGTTGATCCCAGCCAGGGAAAAAAGTATTGCAACAGCAAAGAAGGAACTGCAGCGGCTTGAACTGATAAGAGACCGCCATACAAAATATCAAACGTATAAATTAAATAAGCGGATCCTGGAAGAGCAGGATAACCGGCGCCTCCTGGAAACTTACCCCCGCGCCGGCACTCAGCAGGCGCAAAATTTAAAAGAACAGTATGAAACGGCCCTGAGCAAAGAAAAGGCGGCGCAGGAAAACTTTTTATCACTTACGGGGCATGATGCAGGTTCAGAACTTAAAGCTAAATTGCTGGCGGCTGCCACTGCGCTGGATGCTTATACAAGCCGGGTTTCCGGCTGGGAAGCGCGCATTCAGGCGGTTCATGACAGCAGGGAAGAATTGGAGCGCAGTAATGACGAACTAAAGGCGGATCTGAAAGAGTTATATGGTTCCCCGGCCGAAAAAGGGGATTTCACTCTCGTAACTTCCGTAAAAGCGGATCAGATGAATGAGCAGAATCTGCAGCACACTGTCAGAGTATACAATGATCTACAAAACGAATTAAAGCAGAAAGTAAGGGATCTGGCGGACCTTGAAGGAGAGCTTGGGCAAAAAACCAGCCTCGCAAAAAGTTTGCCTCACGCTGACAGGGGCCTGGCCGGGAAGGTTGCTTGGCTGATCGGGGCAGATATGCTGGCTACTGTTGCACTTAGCCTTACCCTGCCGGCAGGAGTTGCAATTACTGTTGGTTTAGCCGGCGTAGTGGCTATCCTGGCATACTTTCTCAAACGAAACAGTATCGAACAGGCAAAGGATAAAAAGTTGGCCCATCTTGAAAAAGATATTAGTGACAGGCAAACCAGAAAACAGGCGTTAATGATCCGACATGAAGAGATAAGTGCAGAGATTGAGCAAATGGATAACAGTATTACCCGCTTGAAACAGGATTACAACATTCCTGCCCCGGTGGATGTTACTTTTTTTCCGGAGTTTGTGCGGCGTATGCGTGACTTACAACGTTTATACGGTCAAATATGTGCCAAAGAAAAAAAACTGGCTGAGGCTAAGCAGGAACTTGAAAAAGACCTTTCCCCCGTATTATCAACCCTTAAATTTTTGTCGTTGCCGGGCGGGGCGTATGACGACGTGATCGGCGCGGCGGCCACGATTTTTCGACACCTTGAAGTAAGCATCGCTTATGCAAATGGGGCACGTGAACTGCAGCACGCTGCAAATGAAAAAGCAGCAGTGGAAGAAAATATTTTGCAGTTATTAGCAGAGGAAGATGCGTCAGCACAGGCAGCATTGACAGAGCACACTCTCTTATTTTTGCTGGAGGAATTTATCAGGCGTGGGTATAAGCATGAAGAACTCACTAAAATATGGCTGGAAAACGAGACTTTGCGGCAGGTACTGGCATCGGATCTGGATACGGAGCGGTGGCGTCTGCTGCTGTTGGGGGAGCAGGAAAAAGAAAGCGCGGCAACTGATGATGATTTATTATCAGCCTTCGCTTCCTGGTGCGAGGCATATACATCGGTCGCAGAAATTAAAGCAAAACACCATGCAATTGAAACGGAGATCATTACACTTGAAGAAGAGCTGCAGCATTTAAGGGAGGAAAAACGGGACCTAACGAAAGTAGTAGCGGAGCTTGGATCCGATAGCAAGTTACTCGAAGCAAAAACTCAGATCAATGAAGCAAGAAATGAACTGAGCAGTGTCCTGGAAAAATATGCAGTGCATAGAATCGCAGCCTCTATGCTGGAGCGGGTGCAGGAAAAGTTGCTGGACAAAACCAGGGATTCATTGCTTGCACCTGCCGGCGAGATTTTCAGTGTGATTACGGGTAAGAGTTACGGGAAGATTCAACCGCCGTCAGGCAAGGAGCAGGCCGCTTTTAAAGCCCGGCTCTCGGGCGGCAAAGAGCAGGCCATCCATGCTCTGAGCCGGGCCACCAGGGAGCAGCTATTTTTCTCCATACGCCTCAGCAGAATCAGGGATATTAAACCGGAACTGCCCGTAATACTGGATGATACGTTTGCGAACTATGATCCCATTCATACCCGGGAAGCGGTTAAATGCTTAACAGAATTGGCACAGACCCACCAGGTCTTCGTCT
>SKTJ01000275.1 GCA_007122565.1 Syntrophomonadaceae bacterium
AAAAACGAGGAAATCGTTTTTCATATGGACGAACTGCGGCATGAGTTGGAACGATGGGACATTTTAAAAGAAAGATATCTGCAACCGCTCTTTACGGACTCGTTAAGCGATTTTTCAGTAACGCTTATTGCTGGCGTTGATTATCCGGCAGAGCTTATAGAATTCCTGGAAGAAAGCGGCTGTTCCTATCGTGCTTTCTATCTTGCGGCCCCGGAGCAATGGGAATTGGATCCCCGTGTGAATACTACGCTCCGGCGTGGAGAGTCTGAAGTGGAGAAAATGACAGCTTTTTCTTATGGCGAGATCTTGTGGGATGCGATACAACATCATGAAGAAAGAGAAAGGGATGAATTGTTAGTAATCTTAAAAGATAATGGATTGCTGGAAGTAAAACGGTTTTCAGCAAAAGCTACTTATACTCTGGACGGTGAAGCAGTGAAAAATCAAAATGATATATTTCTGCTTACGGGGGATATACCATTTGTGACCAGCGTTCTGAGACAGGGAATGGGGCAAAGGGAAAGTGATTATTCATGGATTGCAATTAATACCGGGATTGGTGAGGAGGGAGGTAAGGGCCACCAGTTACCGGGTAATTGGACTAAAATTAATAACGGAGATACATTTTTTAGCCGGGTTGAACTCTGGGAAATATTGATGCAGCTTTCAGCGCAGTCTATTAAAGAACGTTTAGGAGGGTGAAAATGCTCGTATCCGCCGTGGTACCGGCTTATAATGAAGAAGAGCGGGTAGGAAAAACGGTGCAAGCTTTGAAGAAGATCCCTGTGTTGGGCGAAATTATCGTTGTTGATGACGGCTCAACAGATCGCACCGCTGTGGAAGCATGGAAAGCAGGAGCCCTTATTTGCCGTCTTAGCATTAATGGGGGCAAAAGTGAAGCAATGCGGGAGGGTGCCCGGTTAGCCCGGGGGGACATTCTGGCCTTTGTGGATGCTGATTTAGAGGAGACGGCGCAGGAATTCAACTGGTTAATCGATGCTGTAATCAACGATGAGGCCGATATGGTAATTGCCGCATTGAAGTCAAGTCGACGGGCCGGGCTGGGTTTAGTCAAAGCATTGGCCTTTTGGACCATTTATAAAAATACCGGGATGAAGATGACGGCACCTCTTTCCGGTCAGCGTGTGTTGAAACGGGCTCTCTATGAGAGTCTTTATTTTTCTGCTGATGGATATGCAGCAGAAGTGGCTTTAACGGTAGAGAGTTTGCAGAAGGGTTTTCGGGTAAAGGAAATACCTTTAGAAATGAGTCATCGCTTTCATGGTAACGATTTAAATTCGTTTATGCATCGCGGACATCAGTTTTATGATCTGATTAAACTGATTATTGGGAGTCGCAGACCGGCGGGAGCGGGAGAACGTTGATTGGTAACAGCTTATTTTTGGCTTTGCTATTACTTCTGTCCATGACGGTGACATATTCCCTGACACCCCGTTACATCACCCTGTTGCAGCAAGGTGATAGAGGTTTAACAGGAATTAATTATGAAGGAAATATGATTGTCAATGCAGGAGGAATTGTGCTTCTGCCCGCCGTGCTTCTTTCCATTTATTATTATTTCCATGCCACGGGCACTATTTACGGCACTATGATATTCCTTGTTTTTCTGGCAGGCATGGTAGTATTGGGGCTTGTGGATGACTTGCAGGGAGATAAGGGTTGCAAGGGTTTTCGGGGGCACATGGGGTTGCTATGGCGGGAAAAAAAAGTGTCTACCGGGTTGCTTAAGGCTGCAGGGGGTTTTACGCTTGCAATGCTTGTTGCTGCCGCATCAGGCGTTACTTCCATCACAGAGTGGCTTGCCAAGGGTATATTTCTAGCACTATTTGCCAATCTATTTAACCTTTTGGATACACGACCGGCCATGGCAATCAAGGCATTTTACCTTATTTCCCTTGTATTAATGCTTTTTGGCATAGGAAATTTAATATTTTTAATCCTCTGGGTTTCCCTTTATGTTTATCTTCCCTGGGAGCTTTCCCATAAAATCATGCTTGGCGATACGGGTGCTTACCTGCTGGGCGGTACCCTTGGTTTTTTTGCATTGACTTCCTTTTCCACACCATTGCTATACAGCGTTTTGATTCCCCTTTTACTGCTCCATATATTTATGGAAAAATATTCTGTGAGTAAGATCCTGGAAGGTGGATCCCTGCCGTTATTTTGGCGTTATGGATCCCTACTCAAAAGAAAGGGGGGATAATAGATGATCAACGTGGAAGAAGGAACAGTGGAACGGATCATTTGGTCAGAGGATAAGATGCAATGCCTGGAGGTGCAAGTCGGAGATAAAAAAGAAAAAGCAATCAACTATCTTGAGCTCAGTGGGGCTGCTTCTCCGGGGAACAGGGTGTTTTTAAATACTACGGCAGTGCGCCTGAACCTTGGCAGTGGTGGTTATCACTTTGTTTTGCTTAATACTACGGCCAGCCCCTATACTCCTTATTCAGGACACATTATTAAAATGCGCTATACTCCATTACAGCACAAGGTTATGACCTGGGAAGAAAAGTGTGGTACATCAGAAGATAATTGTAATACTAAATATACAGGATTACATGTACCGGTTGTGATTGGGGAGCTGCATAGCATGCTTGCTCCCTTTGCGCGGACCCTGAAATTAATTAACACTAAATGCAGGATTATTTATATTATGAGTGATAGTGCATCTCTTCCCCTGTCTTTTAGCCGAAACGTCCGTTCACTGAAAAATACCGGCGTGCTGGCCGGAACGATTACGGCAGGCCAGGCTTTTGGCGGCGATCTGGAATGTATAAATATCTATACTGCACTTATAGCCGCACGGGAAGAATTGAAAGCCGATGTGATCATAATCACGCCCGGACCGGGAGTGGTGGGAACAGGAACCCGTTATGGTTATAGCGGGGTGGAACAGGGAGAGCATGTTGAACGGGCACACAAACTACGGGGGATCCCTTTGGTAATTCCCCGTATCAGTTTTGCCGATTCAAGATCCCGTCACAGAGGTATCAGTCATCATACACTGACGGCTCTTGGCGAATTGACAACAAAAAGTTGTTTTTTACCCCTTCCAGCCTGTAGCAGGGGGAAAATGCGCCTCTTTTACGAACAGCTCGCTGCAGCAGGCTTAATGGCAAAGCACAGAGTTGTAACCATCGGTAGCAAACGGTTTCATAAATATTTGAAAGAGTGCTGTGGCGATTGTCATACCATGGGCAGAGGCCTGCGTTCAGATCCCATTTTTTTTGCTGCTGCCTGTGCAAGTGCCTGTCTTACGGAAGCGGTGCTCAAACAACAAATAAAACATATCCCTGCCCGGGGCGGCATAATATACTTGTAAAGGACAACCCATAGGGGCGGGATGATTTGAAATACGATATAAAGGGTATCCATGTATACTTCCGGGAGAATCCGGGTATATTTGTTTTTATGATTCTGGTAATCTTTGCCGGTATTGCCTGCGGAGCACTGCTAGTTAGGTTTATAGATGATGGGCCGTTGACCGAAATAACTACATCCCTGAATCACTTTTTTAATACTTTGAAAGAGGATGAGGGAAATTTGTTGGCGGCGCCGGAGTTGCTCCGGGCTTCTTTTTATAAAAACGGTTCAATATTGCTTTTATTATGGGTGCTGGGATTGTGATTCGTTTAGAACAGCAG
>SKTJ01000028.1 GCA_007122565.1 Syntrophomonadaceae bacterium
TAATTTAAAACCACTTGTTGTGCAATTATGAGAAAATTATCTTGCCAATTTTGCATTAGAACTTAGGAGTTAAGGGGTTAAATATAAGCAAAGCCTACCTTACAACAGTGAACTCGTTTCAGCAGAGCTGAAACATCGGGCAATCAGGTGGAGAGTTTACTCCACCTGATTGAAGAGGCCCACCTACACTATGCTTAGAGGTGGGGTCTTAAACCCAAAAGAAAAATCGGGATAACTAAGAAACAAGCGTATTCAAAACATCAAAATACCCGGGGAAGGAAGATTGCACGGCTTCAGACCCACAGATAACCGATTCGTCCTGCGCGAAAAGAGCTGCAGCTGCCAGAGCCATTGCTATTACATGATCGTCATGGCTCTCACATTGTGCACCGGAAAGTTTAGTGCTGCCCCTGATAATGATGCTGTCATCCAGTTCCTTTACGGCTGCACCCATCTTGCGCAGTTCAGATAAAAGCAACCTCAGGCGTTCGAGTATTTGCAGTGGCAGTACATTGACTCCTTTTATAGTCGTATCTCCTTCTGCAAAAAGAGCCGCCACCGTAAGAATTGGTATTTCATCGATCAACCGGCAGAGCATCATCTCCGGTATTTCCGTTCCAGTTAATTTGCGTCCCCCTTTTACAATCAAATCGGCCAGCGGTTCGTTATTATACTCTCTTTGATTTTCCATACGAATATCCGCTCCCATCATGCCCAACACTTCGAGAATACCGGTTCGCGAAGGGTTGATCCCCACATCCTCAAGGTACAATTCGCCCCGGGGTGCCAGTGTTGCCGCCACAATAAAGAAAGAGGCAATGGAGATATCGGCGGGAATGTAAAACGTTTCGCCTTTCAGTTTTACTGGATTTTTGAGATTGATGTAATACCTCCCCAATTTTTTGATCCCGACACCGAGGTGACGTAAAGCTCTTTCCGTATGATCCCTTGTCTGATAAGTATCGATTAATTCCGATATACCCCGACTGTAAAGGGATGCGGTCAGCAGGGCTGACTTTAATTGAGAACAGGCAAACGGCAGGGTATAATTAATTGGAAGCAGATCATAGCCTCTGATAGCAAGGGGTAAACACTCGCCATTCCGCCGGCCGCTGATCGAAGCTCCCATCTGCATCAGAGGTTCTGTTACACTTCTCATGGAGTATTGTTTGAGGGAACTCTCCCCAGTCAGTGTGGAGTAAAAGGTCTGACCAGCCAGTAATCCCGTAAGCAGGCAAGCTGTGGAATTGGAACTTCCCACATCAAGAACATTGTCAGGCTCTCTTAAGCCCCGTAAACCTTTCCCTTTAATTGTTGTTTTTGCCCCGTTTTCTTCAATCTCACTGCCTAGATCTTTTAAACATTTCAATGTGGATCTTATTTCGTCCGTTTCGGGAATGCCATCAATTTCCATGGTGCCTTCGCTCAGGGAAGAAAAAAGCAATGCTCGCTGTGCAATATCCCTGTCCCCAGGCATCCTGGTGCGTCCCTCAATCTTCTCTGCAGGCTTGATGTTAATTTTCATGTTAATCATCCTTTCTTCTCATTTTTTTTCACAACAGTTATCCTAATAGCTGGTAATACACTTTTCCGAAACAGCAAACATCCCAGATACCATTCTTCCTCTCCTCTCTAAAAGTTTTTAGAAAATAAAAAACTCCCATCCCCTTAGGGACGGAAGTTTGAGCTTCACGCGGTACCACCCTGGTTGGGCACATAGTGCCCCCCTCATTTTAGGCTACGGACTGGAATTATCCGCCCGATACCCTTATGAATGAATAGCTTTTCAGCAGTGGTGTCAGGTACGGACTGAATTACCCCAGCCTTATACCCCCTTCCTTTTAACGGTGGAAGTTTCCGTCAAAACCTACTGACCGACAGGCATTACCGGTAAATAGTTGTAACCGGTATAAAAACTTGCCTTTTACGGTTCTTCAGCATGAGACTCCAGAGGGAACTTCTTCCGGGTGTTTACCGAGAAGCTTTCAGCCTGAGGCCTCTCATCTCTGTGGAAAACATTATTACCAGCTTACTTTCCTCTTTCATTGCCTTAAATTTCTATTAAATTATCTTATTAACGATTTTATCACGATTTTATTAATTGTCAATCGGTAGCTGCAAAAATCTTTCTAACGTAAAAGCAGGTAGGGGTGACAAAATATATGGATTGTGAGAAAATACTAACCAATTAATAGAATTATGGGGAGTGAGACCTTGTACAAATTTATTGATAATAGGGGAAAAATCAAGGAAATAACCATCGCAAGAGATATTCTGGAAGACCAGAGGCAACTGGCAGAGAAAAACCGCACCCTACTCAACAGCCTCGGCATAAAAATGATTGACATTATGGGTTCCGTAGGCACAGGGAAAACATCGCTGGTGCAGAAGTTAATCGAACATTTGAAGGATAACAACCGTATAGTTGTCCTCAATGGGGATTTAGCCACAACCATAGATCAAGAGCGTATCATGCAGTACGGAGTGCAGGCTGTTCAGGTGAACACCGGGAAAGAATGTCACCTTGATGCGGCGGTGGTTAAAGGGGTGTTCGATAACCTGGAGCTAAAGGATGTAGATCTTATCATCGTGGAAAATGTGGGCAACCTTATCTGCCCCGTAGACTTCCCGCTGGGTTCTCACCGTCGCTTACTGGTCATCAGCGTGACAGAAGGGCCTTACGTAGCGGTAAAACATCCTCATATTTTTGCCGAGATTGATTGCGTGGCCATAAACAAGATAGACGTGGCCCCGGTAATGGAAATAGATGTTGAGCAGATCACCCGGGACATAAAAAGTATTAACGCCAACACAACAATATATCCCCTAAGCTGTAAAGAAGGAACTGGCATTAAAGAGCTGGTCACTGAACTGACCGGGGGATGGGGCAATGCATGAATTCGGCATAACTGCCAGGATCGTTGACGCCGTCATGGGGGCGGCACAGGAAAACGGGGGAAACAAGGTGTTAAAGGTAGACCTGCGCATAGGCAAACTCACCTTTCTAAACCTTGAACAGGTCCGGTATGCATATGATCTCCTGGTCAAAGGGACGTTACTGGTGGACTCCGAGCTTGATATTGAAGAAGTAGAGGGTGTCATTAAATGCATAAACTGCCTGGAGCAAAAAGAGGTGCACTTTAAAGGGGAATGTATGGAACCATTACCCCTTTTTTCCTGCTCCAACTGTGGGGGCAAAGTGGAGATCATCGCCGGCAAGGAATGCCTTGTAAAGGGTATCGTGGTGGAAACTTGAACAAAATTAAGGCAAAATATCCATGCTTATACTGCACAGTCTTTTATAACCGTTTTAACAAGGCTGAAACATCTAGATTTTGGGGTAACTTATCTTTAACCTTGCAACAGTAAGTATTAACCCTGCTGCTTATATTTTGACTGCCGTGCCGTAAACGATAATCTCCGCCATGCCACCGGCTACCTGGGAAGAGGAAAATTGGATACCCATGATACCATTGGCCCCCAGTTTTTTTGCTTCTTCCTCCATATCTTCCATGGCAGCCTGCCGCACCCGCTTCATTAACTCGGAGTATTCCTTTACTTCCCCACCCACCAGGTTTTTGAAAAAAGCCATGATATCCCTACCCACGTGGACAGCCCGCACCTTGCTCCCCATGACCAAACCTAA
>SKTJ01000243.1 GCA_007122565.1 Syntrophomonadaceae bacterium
CCTGACGTGCTTAATCTATCTTTGGCAGATGAAATAATCCAGGTGCCGGACGGGGAAGCGTTGGAAACTGCCCGTCGGCTCATGAAAGAAGAGGGCCTGTTAGTGGGGATTTCCACAGGTGCAGCATGCCACGCTGCTTTACAGGTAGCTTCCCGCCCGGAAAATGAAGGAAAGCTAATCGTGGTAATCTTCCCGGATCTGGCGGAACGCTATATGTCAACCGCACTTTTCGCCGATTTGGTATAAGATTCTAGAAACAAGAAGCAGGACACAATAGGCAAGAAAGGCAAAACATGGGTCATACCAGGGGCGGACGACCCTGTCCGCCCGGATGATTGAGATGACAGAACACTGTCGCACATCTGCCCCTCTGGAAGTCGGCTTTCATTTTGACTTTCGACATTTGACATTTAACTTTAGACTGTTTTAGCGGAAAGGAATGATACGAATAATGCAATTATCCACCAGGGCCCGTTATGCCACCCGCGCCATGATCGAACTTACTCTCTTTTATGGCAAAGGGCCGCTGCAATTAAAAGAAATTGCTAAAAAACAGGGTATTTCTGACAAATACCTGGAGCAGGTCCTCACTTTCCTGCGTAAGGAGGGTTTTATCCTTACACAAAAAGGTAATCGGGGCGGGTACCTGCTGGCCAAGCCACCGGGGGAAATTACCCTCTATGATGTGATCCGCAGCGTGGAGGGCTCGCTGGCTCCTGTCGCCTGTGTGGACAACACCGCTGTTTGTGAAAAAACAGACGGGTGTGTGACAAGGGATGTCTGGTCAAGATTAAAGCAAAAAATAGTTGAAGAACTTTCCGGGACCACACTCGCCGATCTTGCGCAGGAACAGGAAAAAAAAGATGCACAGGATAATAATACATCATCATATCAGATTTAGTACACCAAGCGTAGGATTCAGAAGTCAGGAGTCAGGATGTAGTGTGGCACTGTGGCACTGTGTGGCACTGGGACGTTTTGTTTGCCACATGCACCCATCTTTTGGGGCATTCTTGTTCTGACTCTGCATAAAATTGTTTGGAAGGACAACGGGCTCTTACATAGTAAAACTCTTGGTAAAAAGCTCGAGTAGATTCTCTCGGGGTATTCTGGATTCTGACCCCTCACTTCTGAATACCTATTATAGTAAGGCAGGGCGATCAAATGACCATTCATGATAAAATTATTAAACCATTGGCTCCGGGGTGCAATTACCCCTCCTATGAAGGGGAACATTATTTTACACTTGCTGAACCACCCGATCCATTCATGCTGGAAAGCGGTGTACCCATTGGCCCAATAACCGTTAATTACCAGACATACGGGACCCTTAACCCGCGTAAGGATAACGCCATCTACCTCGCTCACGCCTTAACGGGCGGTTCTGTTGTGGGCACCCCACCCTGTCCGGATAAAGAGGAGGGCTGGTGGGAGCCACTCGTGGGTCCGGGAAAAGCTTTTGACACGGATCGTTATTTTATTATCTGCAGTAACGTGCTGGGAGGCTGCTACGGCAGCACGGGACCGGCATCTTTGGATTTTCGCACAGGCAAACCGTACGGCATGAAGTTTCCCGTGGTCACAATCAGGGACATGGTACGGGTGCAAAAAGCCCTGTTGGATCATCTGGGCATCGAAGAACTGTTTGCCGTGGCGGGCGGTTCCATGGGAGGGATGCAGGCTCTGGAATGGGCCATAACTTATCCGCGCAAAGTGCAGCGCGTCATTGCCATTGCCTGTTCCGGCAGGCTTTCCCCCCTGGGGATTGCCTTCAATCAGGCCGGACGCAAGGCGATCATGAGTGATCCGGCATGGCAGGGTGGAAAATATCACGGCAGCGATTTTCCCCACGAAGGCTTATGTTTGGCCAGAATTATCAGTACCATCACTTACCGCAGCAATGAATCTTTTGAAAAACGTTTTGGCCGCACGCTGCAGCACGAGCGTGAAGCAAATCCTTTCGCCTTCCAGGAGAAGTTTGCGGTGGAAAGTTACCTGCAACACCAGGGGGAAAAACTGACGCACCGTTTTGATCCGAACACGTATCTATACCTGACCAAAGCCATGGATCTGCACGACTTGGGCCGGGGCTACACATCCTTTCAAACAGCACTTAAACGCTATCAGGGCACCGTCTTTCTCGTCGGGATCAATACAGACATTCTATTCTACCCCGGAGAGGTAGGAGGCCTGGCCGTGGAAATGCGGCGCTGCGGCGTAGATGCACGCTATAAGGAACTTAGGTCCCCCCACGGCCATGATTCATTCCTAATCGAGTTTGAGGCCATGCAAAGCTTAGTAAGTGAATTCCTCACCCAACCTTAACCCGAGCAGATCCTATTCCCCCCGATCGGAGAAAAGGGCCAGGCATAGCTGCTTAAGAACAGAGTTGCCGTCCCTGCCGGTACCGTAAGGTTTAGTATTGGCTTTTTTAACAATGACGACGAGATAGATACGGCACTGGCCGCGGTTTCTACCCTGGCAGGATGTTGATGGCCAATAAATTGCCCGTATACTCTGTTACTTGAAGGAGGAAATCAGGTGAAAAGTGCTGCTGCTAAATTAAAGGATCTTAAAGATATCTTGCACGGTTACGGCGGGGCAGTTATCGCCTTTTCGGGAGGTGTGGACAGCACTTTCCTGGCCTCAGTTGCCTACGAGGTGCTGGGGGAACGGGTTATGGCGGTGACGGCAAGCTCGGAAACCTATCCAGAACACGAAATTAAGGCCGCCGGCCGCCTGGCAGAGAAGATTGGGCTTTTCCATATGATTATTCACACTGAAGAACTGGCAGACGGGAAGTTTACAGCAAATCCACCGCAGCGTTGCTATTTCTGTAAAAAAGAGCTTTTTACAAAGCTTTGGCAGATAGGGGAAAAGCATGGACTGCCCCAGGTGCTGGATGGCTCGAATTTTGATGACCGCCTTGATTTTCGGCCGGGCATGCAAGCGGCAAAGGAAATGGGTATCAAAAGCCCCCTTTTAGAGGCAGAATTGACCAAGGACGATATTCGCGAACTTTCCAGGGAAATGGGGATCCCCACCTGGAACAAACCCTCTTTGCCCTGCCTTGCTTCCCGTTTCCCTTATAAAGAAGAGATAACCAGGGAAAAGCTGGCTATGGTCAAAGAGGCGGAAGAATATTTACGGGCAATGGGTCTTGACATCTTGCGGGTCCGGCATCATGGAAATCTGGCACGCATTGAGGCGGATCCAAAAGATTTTCAAATAATTTTGGGGGCGGCAGAAAAAATATCAATAAAACTTAAACAAATCGGATACAATTATGTAACGCTTGATTTGCAAGGCTTTCGCTCCGGTAGTTTGAATGAAGTTATATAAAAAATAAGCACAGCTTAAAAATGCTCATCATTTATTTATTAATGCACAAATTTGACGAGTTATCTCCCAATATTTCAATTTAAAATGGGAACCTTGCTCATAGACTTCTGAGCATCCTTTCAGATAATATGTAACCAATGGAACTTATAAACGTATAGAAAGCATTTAAATGAAGTGTTTTTGACATTCAATATATAATGTTTTATATTCTGGAAAATGGTACTGTTTTGTGATTTCATTTAAACTTGGAGGGTAAGATAATGCGTGAAATAAACCTGGATTACGGTGCGGCCAC
>SKTJ01000037.1 GCA_007122565.1 Syntrophomonadaceae bacterium
CTCTGGCGTATACTGAGACAAAAAGGCGTTACCTTCCGGGAGAAAGGGACTTATATATGCACGGAGGGGCCCCGCTATGAAACCCCGGCAGAGGTTAAGCTATTCGCCGCATGGGGGGGAGATGTGGTGGGAATGACCAACGTCCCGGAAGTTACGTTAGCGCGGGAAGCGGGGCTTTGTTATGCCAGCCTCTCGCTGGTTACCAACTATGGTTCCGGCCTCTCTCCCCAACCCCTTACACACCGGGAAGTTGTGGAAGAAATGACGGCAAATATTAAAATTATCAGGGATGTTTTTATGGAAACGTTTTTATCTTTGCCGGAAAATAAAGAATGCCGCTGTGCCTTTAAGGAAGATTATAAGCTGGGGAATTAGTTGGATAGCAGGTAGGGGGTAAGGAATAATTGAGGATGGAGAAGATACAGCCCTTGATTTGGGATGGGGAGGCACTTCTGCTTTTGGATCAGCGTGCTTTACCTGGGGAAGTAATTTATGTACGCTGCGATAGTGTGGAGGAAGTGGGAGAAGCTATTCGGGATATGGTGGTACGGGGGGCACCGGCTATTGGTGTGACTGCAGCTTTTGGGATGGTACTGGCTGCCCGCCATATTGCACGTACTCTGACTGGTGATGAATCCTTACTGGCCAGACTGGGGAAAGCAGGTGCGACCTTAAAAAGTATTCGCCCTACTGCCGTCAACCTTTCCTGGGGAGTGGAGCAGATGCTTGATCGGGCTAAAACACTTTCAGGGATGACGCCTGGAGAAGGACTGGAGCAGTTGGAAAAGGTAGCGCGGAAAATATTTGCGGAAGATATTGCTGTTAATAAGCGGATCGGGGAATATGGAGCATCCCTTTTGCCTGCTCGCTGCAGTATTCTCACTCATTGTAATGCCGGCGCTCTGGCGACGGCAGGGTACGGAACAGCGCTGGGAGTAATCAGAAGCGCCTTTGCCGCCGGTAAGGACATCCAGGTATTTGCTGATGAAACGCGCCCCTTCCTGCAGGGCTCACGCCTCACAGCGTGGGAGTTGCAGCAGGAAGGTATCCCTGTTACGCTTATCGTTGACAGCGCAGCAGGATATTTTATAAGTACAGGGCAAATCGATTGCGTTATCGTGGGAGCAGATCGCATCGCTGCAAACGGCGACGTAGCCAACAAAATCGGAACCTACATGCTTGCGGTGCTGGCAGGGCGGCATAATATTCCTTTCTATGTTGCTGCTCCTCTTTCCACTTTTGATCTATCCCTTGCAGCGGGTGAACAGATAGAGGTGGAAAACCGGTGCGAAACGGAAATAACGCATTTAAAGAAAGTGGCAATTACTGCTCCGGGTATCCGGGCACAAAACCCTTCCTTTGATATTACACCAGCCGGGCTCATCACAGCAATAGTTACGGAAAACGGCATTATATCCCAGCCTGACCAACATAATATTGCCCGTTATTTTAAAAATGCGAGGTAAAAACTTGAACATCTTTAAAAATGATAGAGAAGAAGTGTTAATTACACCCAGAGGTATCCCAGACAGTGATTTAGAGGATGAAGATATATGTGTGCTGGATCTGCAGGGACAGATAATAGACAGTTGCCGCAAACCATCCACTGAACTTCCGTTGCACCTTGCCATATACAGGGCAAGGGAAGATATCCAGGCGATTGTTCATGTACATAGTAAATACGCTTCTGCATTTGCTGTGGCTCGTCAGGAGATACCATTGCCGGTTACTTGGTTCCCCCGTAATATTGGAACAGGCAGAGATTATTGCTTTACATGAAAAATATGCCCATTATTATGGGCAACACGGAAAAAGGATTGAAGGATTACCACAGAACACACAGAAAAAGCTCTCAGGAGAAAGGAGAGTTATTAAATGGAGAGAATTCTCATTCGTGCTGATTATTTGCTTCCAGGGGGAGAAAACTGGGATACAATTCGTGATGCTGAATTGTTGATTGAAGGCGAGGTGGTTTCTTATTTAGGAACGCGTCGCGAACACCCCATTGGAGGGGTTGACAGGATAATTGAGGGAAAGAACAAACTGGTTATGCCGGGGCTGATTAATACCCACACCCATGCGGCAATGACTCTTTTTCGTGGTTATGCTGATGATCTGCCACTGATGAATTGGCTGGAGCAAAAAATCTGGCCGGCAGAAGCACGCTTAAATAAAGATGATATTTACTGGGGCACAATGCTGGCGATCTGTGAAATGATCCGCGGCGGAACAACTTGTTTTGCCGATATGTACTTCCATATGGGAGAGGTGGCCCGTGCCTGCCTGGAAAGCGGGATCAGGGCTTCCCTGGCCCATGGCCTCATCGGTATTGACGGGCCTCAGGAGAGTGAAAAGAGTCTTCAGGTTAGTAGAGAGCTGGTATCTGATTGGCACGGGGCGGGAGATGGACTAATAACTGTTATGCTTGGACCTCACGCTCCTTATACCTGTCCACCCCAGTACCTGGAAAAAGTGATGACGGTTGCCGGTGATTTAAAAGTACCTATACATATTCACCTTGCAGAGACAAGGGGTGAGGTGGAGGAATGCCTCAATAAATGGGGGAAAAGGCCCATAGAGCTCATGGATAGCATCGGCCTCTTCGCAAACCAGGTCCTGGCAGCCCATTGTGTGCATCTCAGTGAGGATGAAATTGAAATGCTCGTTAAGAAACAGGTTTCGGTCGCCCATAACCCGGGTAGTAACCTAAAGCTGGGTTCGGGTATTGCACCACTTGCGGATCTACTGGAGCAGGGAGCGCTGGTTTCACTGGGAACGGACGGGGCAGCCAGTAACAACAATCTGGACATGATCGAAGAGATGCGTCTGGCCGCAATCCTGGCGAAAGGATTTCGCGAGAACCCCACAGTCATACCGGCCCGTGATGCCCTTAAAATGGCTACTCGAAACGGGGCACGCTCTCTTTTTCTCCAGGATGGTTTAGGAATGCTCAGAGTGGGATCTCCGGCAGATCTGATTATACTGGACCTGAATAAGCCCCATTTTCATCCGTTTCATGATCTATGTGCTCACATTGTTTATGCTGCTGCCGCCGCAGATGTAGAGTTTGTAATGGTAAAAGGAAGAATTTTAATGGAGCAAAGGAAACTTTTAACTATTGATGAGGAAAAGGTGCTGCAAGAAGCAAATGAACGGGCAATCCGGTTGACGCGGTGATGGTTAAAACCATCGGGCAGTGTTAAAAGTTACGTGGTGGAGGTTTATGATTTGATTATTTTGCTAACAAACGATGATGGTATACACGCAGAAGGTATTAGTATTTTGGGAGAAGCATTGCTTCAAATTGAGGACATTGATCTTTATCTGGCCGCGCCGGATCATGAGCGCAGCGCGAGCGGTCATGCGATTACGATGCACCGTCCTTTACGAGCAGAGGAGATAAAACTCCGGCATAATAACCGTCTTAAAGGGTGGTCCGTAAACGGAACTCCCGCAGATTGTGTTAAATTGGCTGTGGAGTATTTAATGCCAACTAAACCGGATCTGGTTATCTCCGGGATTAACAGGGGCGCTAACTTGGGTACGGATGTTCTGTATTCGGGCACGGTTTCTGCAGCAATAGAAGCCACGATCCTTGGTATCCCGGGGATCGCTGTTTCACTCACAGCTTATAAA
>SKTJ01000143.1 GCA_007122565.1 Syntrophomonadaceae bacterium
ATGCATGGGAAAATACAGTCGAAATTCCAATGTGAAAAGTCGCCTAATTACCGTCAGCCGCCACGATGTTCACCAGTTTACCCGGGACGGCAATTATCTTTTTGATTTTCTTACCATCAAGAAATGGCTGCACTTTTTCATGTCCACGCGCTGCTTCCAGCAACTCATCCTCGCCTGCAGCAGTGGGGACGAGCATCCTTCCCCGCACCTTACCGTTAACCTGAACAACCACCTCGACCTCATCCACCAATAAATAGTTAGGATTGTAAGCGGGCCATGCCTGCCTGTGTACACTTGTTGTATAGCCGCAACTCTGCCAGAGTTCTTCGGTAATATGGGGTGCAAAAGGAGCAAGGATAATCACTACTGTTTCCATGATCTCCCGCAGGAACGGACGGTAGCTCTTTTTTTCGTCCCCGTTGCATTCATTCATATAAATGTAAAGGGCATTAACGAACTCCATAATAGCGCTGATCGCCGTATTAAAGTTAAAACGCTCTTCAATATCCACAGTCACCCTTTTAAGGGATGCATGGCAGGCCCGGCGCAGCGTTTCTTCCTTTTTTCCCAGGGCAGGCGTACTGGAAACTGTCTCTGTTACGGGGGTAAATATATCCCGGTGCTGTTGGAAAAGGCGCCACACCCGGCGTAAAAAACGATAAGAGCCCTCCACACCCTGATCATTCCAGTCCAGATCTTTTTCCGGTGGAGCGGCAAACAGGATAAAGAGCCTTCCCGTATCCGCACCGTAGCGGGCGATAATTTCATCAGGTGTAACAACGTTACCCTTGGACTTGGACATTTTCGCCCCGTCCTTATAAACCATCCCCTGGGCCAGCAGGCGTTGGAAGGGTTCCTGTGCGGAGGACAGCCCCTGGTCGTAGAGGAACTTAGTGAAGAAACGGGAGTATAGAAGATGCAGCACCGCATGCTCAATCCCACCGATATACTGGTCCACCGGCAGCCAGTAATCAGCAGACTCCTTGCTAAAGGGGAGTTTATCCTGCTGCGGGTCAGTATAGCGTACATAGTACCAGGACGAACAGAAAAAGGTATCCATGGTATCCGTCTCGCGCCGCGCTTCACCGCCGCACTTAGGGCAGGTGGCCTGCAGGAACGCTGCGTTATCAGCAAGGGGTGATTGTTGATTGTCGCACAAGCTGATCCCCCCGGGCAGAAGCACTGGCAGTTCCGACTCCTGAACCGGGACAGGTCCGCAGGCGGCACAATTAATAATGGGGATAGGTGTTCCCCAGTAACGCTGCCGCGAGATCAGCCAGTCTCTTAAACGGTAGCGTACACGATGGTTGCCTTTCCCGTTAGAGGCTAACCAGTCAGTAACCGCTTTAATCGCCTCTTCACTGGGAAGGCCGTCAAACTGATCCGAGTTGACAAGCACACCCGGCTCCTCGTAAGCCTCCGCCAACGGAGTCGCCTGCAAATTTGTCTGCAGAGAATTAATAACAAGTCGGATGGGCAGGTCATACTCCTTTGCAAAGAGAAAATCCCGCTGATCGTGAGCCGGAACGCCCATTACTGCTCCCGTTCCATAACTCATAAGAACATAATTGCCCACCAGAATGGGTACCGCCTCACCGTTGACCGGATTGACAGCATGTCCCCCGGTAAGGACCCCCACTTTCTCCGTATCGGCAGCAGTGCGATCGATCTCACTTTCCCGGCTCATCTCCTGCACTATTCTGCGAATCTCCGCGGCGCGGGGATTACCCTCAAGGAGCTTCCCCACCAGGGGGTGCTCCGGGGCCAGAACCATATAAGTCACACCGAAAAGGGTGTCGGGCCGGGTGGTGAAAACAGTAAGCTCATCCCCCGTTTCCTGTACCGTGAAAACAATGTCAGTGCCCTCACTGCGCCCAATCCAGTTTTCCTGCATCACTCTGACGCGCTGGGGCCAACCCTCCAGCAGCTTGAGGTCATCCAGCAGCCGCTGAGCATAATCGGTGATCTTTAAAAACCACTGTTCCAGTTCCCGCGGCGCAACAGCGCTGCTGCAACGCCAGCATGCACCGTTTTCAACCTGCTCGTTGGCCAGCACGGTCTGGCAGGAGGGGCACCAGTTGACCGGAGCCTTCCGCTTGTAAGCAAGTCCGTTTTTGAAGAATAAGAGAAAAAGCCACTGGTTCCAGCGGTAATAGTCGGGATGGCAGGTAGTAACCTCCCGCTCCCAGTCATAACTGAGGGCCAGTGCATCCTGTTGTTCTTTCATGGCGGCAATATTGGAGTTGGTCCACTGGCCCGGATCCACACCATGCTCAATCGCTGCATTCTCCGCCGGAAGGCCGAAGGCATCCCAACCCATGGGATGCAAAACATTATAGCCCCGCATGCGCAAAAAGCGAGCCAGCACATCACCGATGGAATAGACACGCATGTGCCCCATGTGTAGTTTACCGGAAGGATAGGGAAACATCTCCAATACATAATATTTCTGCTTACCCTCATCCCCGCCCGTACGGTGGAAGTTTTGTTCACGCCAGTAATTTTGCCATTTTGGTTCAATTTGTTTCGGGCTGTATTCTTCCTTCATCTCCCATAAACCCCCTGATCCCTTTATATTCCGTTTTTTATCTCCCATAATTATCCTGCCCGCTCATTGAGAAGAATAAACATATGTACCCAGCACAACCCTCTTTCTGCCATATTATATACCAGCATAACCAAAAAGCAAAGGGTACGGTCGGTACCTTTGGGTATTTACCCTCAAATGTAATGTTTGAAAGAATAAATCTCACATCTAGAGGAAAATTAGCGGTGGAGGTGTATATTGATTATGTTCAAAGCACTGCTGGTAAAATTTATTATGACCTTGATTATCTCTGTCATTGCATTTTCGTTTTTTGACCTAAACCCTGCAGGTTGGGTCATTTTTGTCGCTGTTGCTGCTACCCTTGTGAACTACTTAGTCGGAGACTCATATGCATTACCCATTTTCGGTAATATGATAGCTTCGGTCTTAAATGGTGCTCTTAGTATTGCAGTAGCCTATTTTACCGGGCTTACAACGACGGCCTTTAATCCCACACTCGGCCCTCTTATGTTTTTCGGTGCCTTTATTGCCGCAGGGGAAGTATTCTTCCACGCCTATCTTTTGCGTACCCGAACGGTGTCTGAGCCTGAGCATGAAAGCGAGGAGTAACCCCTTGCCATACAACTAACTTTACTTTGTTTAGATTATTACTTAATATTTTCCAACTTGGTTAATATTTCTTCATCAGAATTTTCTCCAGCATTTATCATTACTACAAAACCGTTACTTCCGCTGAGACGGGAGTTACCGTCGAAATTCCCCGTGTGGGTATTTGTACTGAATGGAGAATATACAATCGCATCTATGTTTTCCGTAGTGTCATCAAGACCAACTACCTTATAACCGGCTTTCTCAAGGTTTTTACTGATATTATCCAATCCTTCTTGCACAACAACTACCAGCCTGGGCATTTTTAGCCATCCTTTCTGAACAAATACCGAATGATATTAGCATGGCTAAACTAGTGCTTTTTTATGACTTCAGGGACGAATTATTTAGGGGCAGAGCCCGGACTTGGCCATAAGTAAGTCTTTACATCCAAGGAATTATGTCTTTCTCCAACCTATTTGAAAAC
>SKTJ01000191.1 GCA_007122565.1 Syntrophomonadaceae bacterium
ACCCTTCCCCCTCCTTTATCTGTTACGATTAGATACTCAGAACACAGCAACCCCCTAAATGAAAATTATATCAATCAGGGGGTATTTTTGCAAACGTTTGCGGACGGCTGGGTTGCCGCCCCTCCTGTGAAGATGGGGGAAAAGTTGGAAAGTTGGAATGTTGGAATGTTGGAAAGGAAAAGATAGGACAGTACCAGCACTTCTCACATACGTTGTGCCATATTTTAAGATAGGCTTTAAAACTCCTTTATTCTGACTCCTGACTCCTTTCTTTGCCTCCAACTCCTGACTCCTGACTACTGAACTTAAAACTCCTCAGTGACCACCTGGGCCAGATTGGTCACATGGTCGGCAATTCTTTCCTGATTGCTCAGGACATCCAGGTAGATTACCCCGGTCACGGCAACACATTCCTTGCGGTTTACACGGCTAATATGTTTTTTACGGTAGACCCGTTCCATCTCGTCGATCACATCGTCCTGATTGATTACTTCCCGGGCCAGGTCCCAATTATCCTGGGCCAGCGCCCGGGTAGCCTTTTCGAACATTTCATCAATTATACGATGCATATTTTGCGCTTCTTCCCTGGCAGTTGGTGACACCTGCAACCGGTCATCCAGGACTGTCTCTGTGAGCTGCAAAATATTTTGGGCATGGTCACCGATCCGTTCCAGATCATTGGCAGCACTCATCAATCCCGCCACAACGGTGGTCTGATGGCGGGTCAGGGAATGCTGGGACATTTCCTGCAGGTAAAGGTTGATCTCCGTTTCCAGCCCATCCAGCAGGTCTTCCTGTTGATAGATCTGCGGTATTTTTTTACGGTCACCTTTGATAAACAGTTCGATGGTCTCACGAAACATCTTGCGCGCGATCGACGCCATCCTTAACACTTCCTGCCTGGCTGCCTCAGTGGCGATAGCCGGAGTTTTCAGCATACGCCGGTCCAGGTATTTGGAACCGATTTCCACGGATACATCTTCACCGGGAACAATATAGTTAAGCAGTCTGATAAAATATTTAAAGAATGGGAAAACAAGGACCGTGTTTAAAACATTAAAGATAGTATGTGCATTGGCTGTCTGACGGGCTACATTGTTTCCCGTATCGATAATGAAATCCGTGAACGGGTTTAAAACGATCAGTATGGCAGCGACACCGAGTACATTAAAAAGAACATGGGCCACCGCAGCCTTGCGGGCTGGCAGGGATGTGCCGATACTTGCCAGTACGGTCGTTATACAGGTGCCGATATTTGTACCCAGGATTAATGGGATGGCAGCTTGAAGTGTAATCAGATCCTGCAGGGTAAGAGCAATAATAATACCGGTGGCCCCACTGCTGCTCTGAATAGCTGCGGTAAAGAGGGCCGACATCAGAATCGCGAGGAGAGGCTGATCACCGAACCTTAACAGCAGATCCATAAAAAGGGGACTTTCGCGCAGGGGATACATGGATTCGGACATAGTAATCATTCCCAGGAACAGGAGGCCGAATCCAAGCACAGACTGGCCAAGATAGCGGTGAAAGCGGCGCCGACCAAAAAAATTAAGCATCGCCCCGATGCCAATGGTAGGCAGGGCCAGGAATTCCAGCTTAAAGGAAACCATCTGGGCCGTAATGGTGGTCCCAATGTTGGAACCCATGATCGCGCTCACAGCCTGGGGCAGGGTCATCAGTCCGGCATTCACAAACCCAACCAGCATTACCGTTGTGGTACTGCTGCTTTGAACTAACAAGGTAACAAGAATACCCGTAAATACACCAATTATGGGTTTGCCCGTAAGTATTTCCAGAATACGTCTGAGCTTGTCTCCAGCCAACTTTTGCATACCAGAGGCCATCATCTGAATACCAAAGAGGAAAAGGCCCAATCCCCCCAGCATTCCCGCAGCCACAAGCCACCAGCTCATATAAAGATGTCCTCCTACAAAAGCGATGGTTATTCTATCTATAAGATTATAGATTCTCCGTGTCGTTACTTTTTCCTTTTATCTTTAACTTAAAACATAATTTTTTTTTGCTTAGCGAAAAAAATAATATTTCGCCATATTATTACACATATTATATAAAAGAATAGTGTACAGAGGTCAGAAGAAAAAGCAAGAAGTATTCAGTAGTCAGGAGTCAGTAGAAATGCAAGAGCAAGAGCAAGAAGGAGTCAGGAGCCAGAATAATTAAAGAGATAGGAGTAAATTAAATGATTAAAAAAAGCAAGTTGCAAAAGTTTGCGTTGATCTGTACTGTTTGTCTGCTTTTGGTTTTGCTGACGGCAGGCTGTGCACCGCCGGAGCCTGCACCCCAGCCGGAACCGGAAGAAGAACCCCGGGTGGAGGGGGCGTCTGAGGTTGAAGCGGTTTCCCCGGCCAATGAGCAGGGGTACGCCCAGGTGACGCTGACACTGGAAAATGGTTCCATTAGTGATGTGATGATCGTGGAGTTTGATGGTGTGGGTAGGGAAAAGGTTTATGAAGATTACCATCAAAGGTGGCCCTATCTGGAAGATGCACATAATGAGTTAGCCCAAAGTATCGTGGAAGAAAACACCTGGGATGTTGACATAGTCACCGGGGCCACCGGGACATCGGTAAAAGTCCGCGAAGCAGCCCGTTTTGCCCTGGAAAAAGCAAGCGGGGAAGAGCCGGCAACAGAGCATTTTGACGGAACCTTTATGGGTATTTCCGATGCCACAGACAAGGGCTGGGGCATTGCCTGGGTAACCCTGGAGAGTGATGAAATCGTGGAGATCCGGTTGGAGGGAACCACACCCGCCGAAGAAGATGGTGAAGCAGTATTTGATGCCGTGGGGCGCCAGGTTTTTGTGCTGAAGGATGAGAACTATCCATGGGAGCCATACCATGAAGCCAAGGAAGTTGTTGCTGACGAAATAGTGGAAACGCAAAGCACGGAAGTGGATACGTATACTGGAGCAACAGGAAGTTCTCAGCAGTGGATGGAAGCGACAGAAAGGGCCATGGAAGCTGCAAGGACAAGGTAGTAGAAGATAGGGGGATGGGGGTAGTAGAAGATAGTGGGATAGTTGGATAGAAGATAGGGGGATAGGGAAAAAATTAGGACGGCACGGTGGTTTTCGCGTCGTCCTTTTTATTACGGTTTAGGGCGGACGATCCCGTCCGCCTGGTTTTATCTTTTCCTATCAAACTATCCAACTACCCAACTATCCAACTGTTTGATTAATACTTCTCCCGCTTGTCGTGTTTATAATTTCTGGTTCGTTTTTCACTGCGAGTATCTTTGTAATTGTTTCGTTTCCAGGAAGAACCTGCCGCGGATGAGGTACTTCCCCTGTAACCTTTCGGTGCGCTCTTTCTCTTCGGCGGAGGAGCTTCTATTGTTAATTTAACCGGTGTTTGATCCGGCTCTTTAGTCAGGAGTTTTAGCGCCGCAGAGAGGAGGGTTACAGAATCGTTTTCCTCCAGCAACGATTCAGCCAACTCTTTGTAGGGACGGAAGCCACCTTCTTGCACAACCGCCATTATTTTATCCACCGTCAACTGCTGCAGGCCTTCCAGCGCTTCACTCATGGATGGCACAGGTCGACGGGATATTTTTTTTCCAATCATTCTTTCAATCAGCCTG
>SKTJ01000089.1 GCA_007122565.1 Syntrophomonadaceae bacterium
AAGGCGTCATGGCCGCGCCGGGCACGAATGATTCATCCCCCGGCAGGGGTGTTATCATGAACATCCCCGTTTCTGTCTGCCAGAACGTATCCATAATCGGGCATTTCTCGCCACCGATGTGCTTGAAGTACCACAGCCATGCCTCGGGATTGATGGGCTCGCCCACGGAGCCGAGGAGACGCAGGCTGGAGAGATCACGGGAGGCTGGCCACTGCTCGCCCCACTTCATGAAGAGGCGCACTGCCGTGGGAGCCGTATAAAAGACGCTCACCCGGTATTTTTCAATGATATTCCAGAAACGATCCTGGGCCGGATAATCGGGTGTCCCTTCATAGAGGACCGCCGTCGCCCCGTTGGAAAGGGGGCCATAAACGATATAACTGTGGCCGGTAATCCAGCCAATATCGGCGGTGCACCAGTAAACATCATCATCCCGGTGGTCAAAAGTATATTTATAGGTGGCATGAACGCCCACCATATACCCACCGGTGGTGTGGAGAATCCCCTTCGGTTTACCCGTGGTGCCACTGCTGTAAAGAACAAAAAGTGTATCTTCCCCGTCCATCACTTCAGGCTCGCAGTAAAGATCTCCCTGTTCCAGGACATCCTCATACCACAGGTCCCGCCCTTCTTGCATGGTAACAGGTTCTGCGGTGCGACGCGTTACGATTACCTTTTCCACAGGGCTGTTTTCATCCTGCAGCGCCACATCCACGTTTTTCTTCAGCGGCACACTCTTACCCCGGCGGAAACTCCCATCCGCTGTGATCACAAAACGGGAATCTGCATCCCGGATCCGATCCCGCAGGGCGTCAGAGCTGAACCCGCCGAAGATCACGCTATGGGGGGCACCAAGCCTGGCGCAGGCCAGCATGGCAATGACAGCCTCGGGGATCATGGGCATGTAGATCGTCACCACTTCGCCCCGCCTGACTCCAAGTTTCTTCAGGCCGCTTGCCAGTTTGTTAACCTCCCGATAAAGATCCTGATAAGTGAGCACACGGCTGTCGCCCCGCTCACCCTCGAAAATAAGTGCGGCTTTGTTGCGGCGCCAGCCTTCCACATGGCGATCGACGCAGTTATAAGAAGCGTTCAATTTCCCTCCGATAAACCAGCGGTAAAAGGGGGCATCGCTCTCATCCAGCACCTGCTCCCAGTCCCTGGCCCAGCTTATATCGCGGCTCATCTCCGCCCAGAAATTAACGGGATCCTGACCCAACTGCCGCAACATCAGAGCAGTTTCTTTTGCCTTTTGGTCCAGTGAAGGGTTGTCCACCCGCTCCGGAACCGGCATATTATGCTGTAAATTTTCCATCCACTACCCCTCCTTGATTTATATATTTTTACTTTACTCTCAAAAAAAAGTACCCGCAAAAAACGGCACTTTTTATAATGCTTCACTGCTATTATAATATATTCGATGGCCTTACACCACATAAATAATAAATATTGTTATCTTAAAATTTTTATCTATTGTATAAATATATTAAAAGCTTCCCCCGATAGCCTAAAAGAAGGGGAATTGACAGTCTTTGTCGAATAAGCAGACCTGCAGGTAAATACAAAGCGGTTTCCAATATTTAAGACCGCAAGCGAGGGTTGTAGTAAATGGAGCATTTTGTAGATTCCCTGGGCGAAATGTGCCCCATACCCATTATTAAAGCAGAAAAAAAACTGAAGACGCTGAAGCCTGGCGAAAAAATGATCCTGGAAACGGACCACAGTTGCTCAATCCAAAGCGTAACCGGCCATTTTGAAAAAAAATATGGCTATCCCTGCAACATTGTCGAAGTGGAAGAAGGAATCTGGCAAATCGAGATAACGAAGAAAGGACAGTAGTCAAGTATAAGGCTTAAGAATAATATGTTTTTTCTAACAAAATCCGCGGGACGGTGACGACAGGAAATCGATGAATTCGGAAGACAGCTTGCTTTTCAGGCTTAACGGCGAATATAGCAGGTAGATATTATGGGTAAAGCTAATACCCTTAATCTTTAATGCTTTCAAGGTTCGGTGGCGCAGCTCTTTGCGCAGGGCCATTTTGGGGAGAATGGATATACCGTTGCCTGCAGCGACGGAAGAGATGATGGCGTTGGTGCTGTTTAGTTCCAACCTCACATCTAATTCATCCAGATCGATGTCGTGTTCGCGCAATGTTTCGTCAATCGTTTCCCGGATGCCGCAACCCTTCTCCCGGAAAATAAATGCAAGCTCAGACATTTTTTCTTTACTTATTTCATCAATATCCTTCCATTCATCATAAGGAGCAATAAGGACCAGTTCATCCCGGGCAATCTTCTTACTTTGCAGCCCTTCCGCCTTAATTATTTCTTTCACATGCCCGGAGACAGAACCTTCGATCACCCCAACGTTTATACTGCCGCTGGCCAGCTTTTCCAGCACATCTTCAACGCTGGATATATGGAGGGAAATATCGTGAGCTTCGAACTCTTCTTTAAAAATGTAAATACTGCACGGCAGCGCAAAATTTCCCACGGTGCAGGAAGCACCCACAACCAGATCTTCCAACACATCTTCTTTCATTCGGTCGATCTCTTTTCTCATGTTTTCCGCAAGCTTAATTATTTTTGTGCTGTAGTTAAACACAATTTCCCCCATGGCCGTGGGGGTAACACCCTTGTTGTTACGTGCCAGCAGGATGGTTTGCAAGTTATTCTCCAGGTCCTGGATCTGCAGACTTAATGCCGGTTGACTGATATGCAAAAGACGGGATGTTTTAGTAATACTGCCCGTTTTTACCGCCAGGCAAAAGGCTTCGAGATGACTGATATTCATGAAAAGGCAATCCTCCTATATTGACTATAGTATATACTGCGTCAGAATACTATGTTAGAATTATTTAAGATTATAGCATTTTAAAATAAGAAGGTAAAGAATATAACATGCCATAACTCGAATTGAGGATAATAAATTGAGACCTATTCCTGAGAAAAATGTAGCCACCATTGCACAACGAAAAACTAAAGCCTCACCACGTCAGCTTAAGGTTGCATATATATTACTGCTGCTAAATGTGGTTCTGCTGGTCGTAATGGCCCTGCATGCACCCGATCCTCTTTATCCATGGCTTTTTGGGCTCCTTTTCGGTTTTGTGCTGCAGCGTTCCCGTTTTTGTTTTGCCGCTGCCTCCCGGGATATATTTCTGATCCGGAATACCATGATCACACGGGCGCTTATCCTTGCTTTCATCGTTGGCTCCCTGGGCTTTCTCTTACTGGAAGTGTTCACGCCGGGGGCAGAGTTGTTGTTTACCCAGGGAAAACTTCAGCCGGTAGGCCTTTTTACAGCCAGCGGTGCTTTTTTGTTCGGCATCGGCATGGTCATTGCCGGCGGTTGCGCTTCAGGGATGCTCATGCGCATGGGTGAAGGGTATATGATGCAGTGGCTGGTCCTACCCGGGTTCCTGCTGGGGAGTGCCGTGGGGGCCTGGCATCTGGGCTGGTGGCATGAGCATTTTATTGAGGCCGCACCAACCATCTTCTTACCCCATCTGTTGGGCTGGCCTCTGGCGGTGCTGCTGCAATTTTCCCTTCTTTTTGCCCTTTTTGCCCTTGCTTGCGCTTAT
>SKTJ01000256.1 GCA_007122565.1 Syntrophomonadaceae bacterium
CTGACCCGAGGTGATTCCGTATAAGCTTAATCTGCACCACAGTACCTTCACCGGGGGAAGAGGAGAAAGAAAGCTCACCGCCGATAAGTGTAACCATTTCGTGCATCCCAAACAGGCCTAAATAATTATTGGGATCCCCGGCAAAAAGCTCTTCCACGTTAAAACCAACGCCATCGTCCTTCACCAGAACCGTTAAGTTACCATTATCCAGGGTAAAGCTCAGGTATACATTCTCGGCTTGAGCGTTATTTAATATATTGTTTAAGGCCTCCTCTATAACCCTGTAGACCGTAATTTCAAAAGAATGGCTAAACCGCTCTTTTTCATACCCTTCTGTTTCAAAATGCACCTGTACTGCCGAATCCTTAAATTTTTCGTGCATTAACTGCTCCAGCGTTGGCACAAGTCCCAGGCTTTCCAGGACAGAAGGGCTTAACTCTACTGCCATGGCAGAGACTTTATCGATGGTATCTGCAGTAACATCCCGCAGAAAAGATGCAACCTTACGATTTTCTTCCAGGTTGTTGCCATCATTAATTGCCTTTAGACCTAACTTAATACTGGATAAAAGCTGTCCGATCTGATTGTACAGTTCCAAAGAAATCCGTCTTCGTTCGTTTTCCCGGCTCATGATCAACTTGTTAATCAGTTGTAGCTGCATCTCTTCTTTTTTCTCAAGCTCTTTTTGATAATTATTCACTTTCTGCTGATACTCATCCAGTTTGTCCATCATACAATTGAAGGAAACAGCCAGTTCACCAATTTCGTCTCTTCTCCGGACCGGTATCCGACTCTTAAAATCGGCCCCCGCAGCTACGCTCATGGCCCCTTGAAGATTTCGAATATCCCTGTAAAAACCGGTAATCATCAAGTTAGCGGCAACAAACCCTAAAAGGCAGACAGTAAGGACAGCTATACCAATATTCATTAGAAGATCTCCCAAAGCCTTGTCCACAAATACCCGGTTGATACCGAGCCTCACAACGCCAGCCCGCCCCTCAAAAACAGGATAAGACACATCATAAATCAGCCCCTCTTCAGTATCAAGGGTTACCGTCGTATATTGTTTTTCCGGGTCCAAAGGGTTTGTTTCCCTGAAATCCCGGGGCAGACCTTGGGGAAAGGTGCCAGCCAAAACATCATTCTTATAATCAAATATAACCACATAACTTACTTCAGGGTGTGCCTGCAGAACATCATCCACCATCAGATTTAGGGTGTAATAATCTTCTTCAAAGAACGCTTGTTGACTTCGAGTACTGAGATCACGGGCTAAAGAAATACCCAGATTTTGCTGCAGTTCAGTTAATGTCTTTTGGGAACTCCAATAAACAAAGACACCCGACAGGCTGCCCAGAAGAAAAATGAAGAATAATATCAGGATCAGGGCTTTGTGATAAATACCCAGGTTATTGAAAAAGGAATTATTGAACTTATTTTTTTTCATCGTTTTCCCCTTTTCTAATGCTATGTGGTTAGAAATATTATAAAGTTCATGCGTGGACTTGTCCATTTAAAATTTCCCCCTGAATTGAACAAATAGGCGCCCTTTTCAGTTAAGGGGCGCCTATTTAAAAATACCGGGACAACTGTGACTCACATCTATTATAATAAACAAAAAGTACAATACTTCCAGGTGGTGAGAAAATGTTTAGTTACATGATTGGGGAGGAGGACGTTGGTTCGTACAAGGATACGTATAACCATACTCTTAGAAATTTTTCCAGCAAAGAACCCGCACAGATGGCAAAGAACAGCGGTACCCGGTTTGATCCCACAAGTTCCATGTTCACTGTTCATAGCCTGGGACAAAAGCTAAATGTTAAATATCCGCAAGGGACAATCCGCTTCAAAGACTCCGTGCACGCTCCTCTTTGGTCGTGGCGCCTGATTATCCTCAATCATCTCGCCAGGGCCAACGATGCTCCCCTCACAGGAAACTTAATCACTTTTAAGGAACTGGACGGCGGATACATTTTTAACCCCGCTTTTCATAAAATGACCATTCTCCCGATTATTAATAACCTGTCAGACAAACCGGTTGAGAAAATTAAGCGTGCCTGTAGCGTCCTAGGAGCCGACTTTATAGAAGGAGCCCATATTTGTGCGGTTTTCAGCTTCCTGCCACGCTTCCCCGTGACGCTTAAAATCTGGCTAAAGGATGCAGAGATGGACGGCTCCGCAAATATATTATTTGATACCGCCGCTAATCACTATCTCCACACTGAAGATATCGCTGTAGCTGCATCATTGATGATCACTTTTCTTTTACAAAACATTTAACGACGTACCACTTGGATCCAGGTGGTGCCGGGGATAGGTTCAACAGGAATATCCACCGCGTAATAAAATATTGTTTCCCCGCCTGAATTTTCCCAGGTAATGTTATATTTGCGGCCATTCTCATAGAGCAATCCCGCGCCAAAACCCTTAAGTTCAATATCCAAGACTCCATCCGGGTCGTTAGGAACATTGCGGTGCGAAGTTTCACGTATTATAACCCGGTCGGCGTAGTATTGCTCCCCTGTTTCCCGGTCGGTATGAGGAATATCATTAATGTAGCGGTAGTAAACCCCTTCTTCCCCGTCGTAAAGGTAACTCACCCGATTGTGCGCCGCATAATCAACAGCCACCATTTCACCCACCTGGTAGCCCACCTTAACCTCGCGGGTCAAATCATAGGTCCGCTCCGTTGCCTCGATGCGGTTCAGGGCAACGCGGTAAAGGTTATCAATACTGGTATAGAGATTGTGCGGTGCCTTCCTTGAGTTGTCACGCCAAAAGTTGTTGCCCACATCGCCGATCTGGAAAAGACCCAGGCCCGACACCAAATTCTTTGTACGGGTGGAATAGCCGCTGTGAGCGATAACTCCACCATGCTCAATTGATTGGACAGCAAGATAGGGCCTCAGGCTGCGCACAGGCCCAATATCAAAACTCTCCAGGTGTTTTCTCTTATAAACAGCCAGATAGCGAGTTGCCGACCCCTCCACAAGAAACTCGTAAATAATGTCGGCTTGCTGCAGCCCTGAAGAAGGGCGGGCTGAGGGGAAATTATTTATGACCACACTAATGGCCGGTTCTATCTCCTGCACGATTATCGTAGTAGGAATTAGCTCTTCCCGGGCTGCTTCCCGTTCTTTTTCCAGATCTTCAAGCACCAAAGCATAGTATTCCTTTAACTGAAAAGTAAGATCATGATCGATACTGTAATACGTCTCCCGCTCCTTTTGGCTCTGCTCAAAGAAGATCAGTTCAACCTCATTCCCGCTGAAAACCAGCCTCAAATAGCTATTTTCGCTCCGGTAGAGTTCCACCATATGGGTCCAGTCTGGTTTTGACTCCATGACCTGTTCTTCCTGAAAAATTATTGGCGCCAGGATTTTCAGGAAAGCATTAATTCTTTCCTCATCTTCCACCACAAGTTGCTCCGCGCCGGTACCATCTTCTATGATCAACTTTTGTATTTCTTCAAGCGGCAGTCCGCCCAGTTCAGCGTATGTATGAATAACCGGTTCTTTACTTCCCGTTAAAAAAAATATCAGTAGCAAAACAAGCAGGACTGTGCCGCCTATTATAAGATAA
>SKTJ01000173.1 GCA_007122565.1 Syntrophomonadaceae bacterium
CGGGTAAACGTTGTTAAAGGAAACGAGGCTTGGCACTTCGCTCAGGGGATCCCAGTCCAGCGGGAACGTGCAGTCGAAGAGAACCTTCGGCCCCACGGACTTGATCCGCTCGGCGGCGCTGAGGAAGGGATAGAGGGGAGTGCCCACACCCTGATAGACATGAATGCCGTTAACAGGATGACAGCGGGTGCTGAGGGCATGAATTACCTCGTTAACATTATAAATATCCGTCTTATCGTCCACTACCAGCACCATATGGAACCATGGCCCCAATTTGCTGCCGAAAACAGTCTGGGCAATCTGGGCGGCGATATTTGTATAGGCGGCCTTTACGCCAACCACTACCATGTGATGGGTGGATTCGGGCAGCATATAAACTCCCGTGATCGGAATTCCCTGGCTGCGCAGCAGTTTGTCCATTTCCAAACCCAGGGAGAAAGAACGGAGCAATTGCCCTTCGTCCGTGGGGATTCCCATGTTCGAGATAGTGGTAATGGGGTCATTACGGTAGGTTATTGCCTTCACCCGGTAAACTGTACGCAAATCCCGCGGGGAGGTGCGGTAACCTGTATATTCGCCGAAGGGACCTTCTTCCAGGGAAACATCTGGCAGAATCTCCCCCTCAATAACAATCTCCGCATGAGCCGGCACTTCCAGGTCCACCGTCTCGCACTTAACCAGTTCCACCGGTTGCTGCATGAGCATACCCGTAAACTCTGTTTCCGGAATGGGCGAGGGTGCGGAAGCGGCGATTGCGGACAGGGGATCGGGTCCAATTACAGTGGCAAAAGGCATAGCCTCTCCCCGTGGCTTATATTTCCCGTGGAAAACTTTCCCCCCGTCGGAAAAAGGAAGGAGGGGGCCGGTCATGGTTTTCTGGTCGTAAACCATCTGGCGGTACATGCCCCAGTTTACATCCCCGTTATCCGGGTCCTTGGTTACGACAAAATGCCAGGTGGCGAGATAGCGCCCACCGTCTCCCTCATGCACCATGGGGCCAGGCAGGGTGAAGAGATCACAATCATCACCGATAATTATATTCTCCTTGCATGGTGCCTGATCCTTTGACACCACAACGGGCTTCACAGGGGGAGTGTTGGTCCGCTTCAGGTATTCTGCAGCAATTTGAGGGATAGTACTGTCCGGATCCAACCCCATGGAGATGGCCAGTTTGCGGTAATTAGCCAGCGGCGCACCCAGGTAGCGGTGGCCCGGATAATCCTTAATTTTGTTCATTAAAGGGGAAGGGCCTTTCTCTTCGCACACCTTGCGTACGATCGCCCCTGCTTCCAGATCCCAATCCACCTCCTGCTCAATGGTTACCAGTTCGCCTGCCTCTTCCAATGCTTTCATGAATTCTCGATTGTCCTTAAATACCAAGATTACTCCACCTCTTTCTAAAATAATGTCGACTTTCTTTTCTACCAACCCTTACTGGATACTTTTTCGCAGAAACCATCCCATTTCCCCTGGGCAACCAGGATCATCTCTGCCAGTTCCCGAGCCACACCTTTGCCGCCAGCCTTCTCCGTGACCCAGTGGGCCGCCTCTATCGCCTGGCGCTTCCCATCGGATGGAGCCACGGCAAAGCCCACCCGTTGCATTACTCCCAGGTCGATTACTTCGTCACCGACGTAGCAAACCTCTTCATCTGTGATCCCCAATTCTTCCATCAATTTCTCATACTGAACAATCTTTTCCTTGGTCTGATAAAATCGCTTCACGCCGATATCGGCCATGCGGGCGGCTACGGTCTTGGACTTACGCGTAATTATGGCCACTTCCACGCCGCAGAACATAAGGGCATTGCTGCCGAAACCATCCTCGTGGCAGAAAGCCCGCAAACGGCTTCCATCATCGTTATAAATTACCGTGTTGTCCGTAAGCACCCCATGCACATCAAAAATAACCAGTTTAATTTTTTTTGCCCGTTCAACCGCATCATCCCAGTTTTTGTCAAAAGACACTGTTTCTTCCTCCTATCGGTTTATGGTCTGCTCCGTCAGGTCATTTCCTACCCGCTACCTGCTACCTACTACCCGCTACCCGTAACCGCTACCTGCTCCTTCTTAAAATCCGTACTCCTGCCAGCGGGAACGGACTTTTGCCAACGTTTCTTCATCCAGGGCAATTTCTTTAGGCTTATTCTCCCATTCGTATGGAGTTGTGGCATCAATTAAAATACGGGAGGTAATTAGTTTGTTGGAGTCAGGATCAAGGGCTGGATCCAGGGGAGTGGAGCGGCCCCGCTTAAGTATTTCTGTGTCACGGAGGGGGTCATAGCGAACAGACATTGCCCATAGCACCCTGCCAATATCGTCTGCCTTAATATCTTCGTCAACCACAATAACTCCTTTGATACCATAGCTTCCTGTGGTGCTGGCAATAATAGCATTGGCTACCTGGTTGGAATGACCGGGATAGCTCTGCTTGACCGAGGCGATGGCCCAGAAGCGGCCTGCAGCTTCAGGAGGGATATAAACGGATTGGATGCCGGGAATACGCATTTGTTCAAGGTCGGTCCAGAGGGAAGCATTGCGGGTAAAGGCAAGGAGCATGTGTATATCCGTTACAGGTCTGCCGACGGATGTGGCCCATAAATGAGCATTGTTGCGGTGCAGCACACGCTGCACTTCCAGGCACGGCTTCTTAATTTCCTTATTAATTTCGTCAGTATAATAACCCGTATACTCACCAAAAGGCCCTTCCGCCTGTAAGTTGTTCGGGTCGATCTCACCCTCCAACACAATTTCAGCCGTAGCAGGAATAGGCAATCCGGTAAAATCGCTGATGATAAACTCGGTGGGTTCACCCCGCACTGAACCTACCACATCATACTGGCTAACCCCTTCCTGTTGCAGGGCCCCGGCCATGAAAAGGAGCGGGTCACAGCCAATAACCGCCGCAGCCGGCATCTTTTTCCCCATTTTTTGATACTTCTTTAAAATCCTTTCCCCCCGCTTACCGGGAAGGATTTGGACCCCACAACGCTTGTTATCCAGCATTTGCATGCGGTAAGTGCCCAAGTTTATTTTTCCGCTCTCCGGATCCCGTATAACCAGGAACACGGCCGTTCCGATATAACGGCCACCGTCCAGGGGATAAAATTTCGGTACAGGAAATTTTTCCATATTTACCGAGTCTACAGTATCAATGTTCTCCATCACCGGTCCCGTGGAGACTTCCCGGGCAGGGATGACCTTACCCAGGGAATATTTCATCCATGTTTTGGAAAGATCACACATTGAATAGGTTTCTTTCATACCCATGGCTATGGAAAGACGCCTGGGAGTTCCGAAAGCACCTGTCAAAACGGGTGAACTGTAGCCCTTAACATTTTCAAAAACAAGAGCCGGGCCGCCTCCTTCCTCATTTATTTTTGAAATATGGGAAATCTCCAGGTTCCAGTCCACTTCTGCTTTAATGCGCTTTAGTTCCCCAATTTCTTCACAACGGTCAATAAAACCTCGTAAATCCAATGCTTAAAACCTCCTTTGATATTAATTAAAAAAACAAAACTAAACGCTTAAACTAAATGACCACTATGTACCAATAAACCTGTCAATGTGGAGCAATGCTA
>SKTJ01000102.1 GCA_007122565.1 Syntrophomonadaceae bacterium
GAGTTTAACGATTAGCACAAGTTTTGTGACTATCATTTTAAGTATGATCTTAAGAGGTGCAGCCTCAGGTATTTTCTGGCCGGCCACCCTGGTATCTGCCAGCCTGATCAGCCCTGCAGAATCCTCCTTTATTTTAGGGCGCCATGCCAGTATGGTTGCAGTGGGAAGTTTGCTGGGTGTGATGGGTGGAGGTTATACTGCCCAGTACTTTGGCTATGTAACTTCATTTGGCATTGCCGCTACCATTGGTTTTTTCGCTTTTATAACCGGTCTGTTGTTGCCGGAACTGGCTTCAGGTAAGGAGATTGTCCGGCAGAACATCAAAACAGTTTTTCAAAATATCCTTGCCCTTTTTCTCGCAAACAGGTCTCTCACACTGGCGTTTTGCTCTGCTTTAATCGCGGCCATCCCTATTGCTTTCATCGGATCATTTTATCCGCTTTACTTCACTTCTCTGGGTTTTGCCGCAGGAGTAGTAGGACTGTTAAGCGGGATGCTCCATATTGGGTCTTTTTTTATGGGCCTTGCCTTCGGCAGATTATACAATTACCTGGGGCCCTACCGTACTTTTGTGGTTGGCCTCGTTACCCTGGGAGCTTCGCTGATCCTGATGAAGTTTGCCGCCGTACTGATACCGCTGCTGCTGGTTATGCTACTGCAGGGCTTTGCTATGAGCATGGTAATGGTACTGAGGACGATCATCATAACTTCGCATACAACAACGGAAGAACGGGGCAGCGGGATGGGGATCATGGAATTGGGATTCAGTGCCTCCCTTACTTTTATGCCGGTTCTCACTGCCATGCTTATTGAAAGCATGGCAACAGAGAATGCCTTTCTGCTCTGGGGGATTGTGCTGGTAGCCCTGGTGCCGTTGCTCAGGCCTCTCTTTAACTGGGCTGGTTTACCACTGTTCAATAAAAGTAAGAGTTAAGCTATCGGTATACAGGTTGTGGAATAGACATCTCATTATTCCAAACCCTGCAGGTGCGAGGGCAAAATCAAGAGAACTACTTTGGGATTGAGCCGTCATTAAGTGAAGGAAAAAAACTATTAAGTTAAAGTTGAGAGGGATAGAATTGAAAAAAGGATTGCTTTCCATAAAAACGTATTTCCTTATTTTAGCTTTATCTATTATTTTTATGTTAGCTGCTTGTGGCGGCACTGAAAATTTAACAAAAAATTGCCAAATGAAAATGGAAATAAAGATAACGCCACTGAAGTGCAAGAGTCATCAGAAAAGGTGGTTATTGAAGAAAACTTGCTGGCAGTAATTCTAGAAGAGATTGACCGTACAGAAGAATAGGTAACAAAGGAAGAAATAAAACAAATAACTTCTCTTCAAGCAATAAATGAAGGTATAACTGATTTGTCAGGTTTACAATACGCAGTAAACCTCGAAGAACTAAATTTAGCCCATAATCAAATCAAAGACATTAGCCCTTTGACAGAATTAACAAGGCTAAAAGAACTCGACCTGATGTTTAATCAAATAAGCGATATTAGCCCTTTGAAAAAGCTTGATAATTTAGAGATCCTGCGGTTGGCCATGAATGAAATAAAAGACATTAGTGTTTTGAGGGAATTAACAAACTTAAGGAGTTTAACATCAGCAGGGAATAAAATATATGATATTGATTCAAGCGATATTAACTATTTAGAAGGTTTATCCTGGTCACCAAAAGGTGATTATCTTGCTTATAAAGTATTAAATGAATTGCCCATTACAGTTGATGTGCAAATAATCAATGTAAGTGCCAGCGGAAATGAAACAAAATTTTATAGCTTTGCTGAATTATCTTCGAAGGAAAATCCTTTTACCCAAAGTGTCCCTGGTGCATGCCCTGATGACCTTTACAGGAACCATCAATGGGCAGAAGAAGGCATACTATTAGTTACTATCGGCGAAGGTTCAAGTTATGGGAAAAAAGATATTTTAGAAGCTGGTGTGTATAAATTGGATCTAGCAAAAAACGAAGTGGTAACATTAAATTGAAAACTAAAGGACACCATAATACACAATTCTACCTTTTTTGGATAGCTTACCGTTCCTGACGAAGTGTCATATACAAGAAATAATATTAAATCTCTTGAAAGTCGCAATTGCTTATCAAAGATATTACTCCACATCAAAAATTCTCTTCTTTGGATTCCAATTTCATCATCCTTTAAAGTATTTGAGGGAAATAGTGCATTTAACTCCGCTGAGGTAGGTAAACAGGGTGATTTTCGGTTATAATTAACTTAATGGCAAAATTTGCAGGAAATTTTGATTTATTGTTGAATTAACCTATACAAGGTCCCGATTTATTGTTTATAAAAAGACAGGGGAGTAGGTATGAATAATCAATTCTTTGAAAAACCCATCCTCAACTCTCCCTACGAATACCCGGCACAACACTGGGAACTTGATCAGCAGGGCCAGCCGACACAGCAAATTGTTCAGAGCCGCCGCAGCGCCGAGTTCATTACTCCTATCCCCAAACCCAGAAAACAAAAAGGTGCACCGGACCAACAACAAATCGTCTTTGATGAAGGCAAAGGCTTGTCAACGGCAGCGCAGCAGTACGATCCCACCCCCATTATTAACAAACTGCGCCACCACGTGGATCAGTGGCGCAGCATACCGAACACCGCTGATTGGCAGGTTACCCCCGAGACAGCCCGCTTGCTTAGGCACTGGCGGCACCACCGCTACAATAACATCCGGCCGTTGTTCTGTCAGGTTGAAGCGGTGGAGACGGTCATCTGGTTAACGGAGGTTGCCCCCAAGTCGGGAAAAATCGGCAGGACTTTCCTTGACCATCTAGCCGGTGCAAACGAAGATGCAAACCCCGAGCTCATGCGCCTTGCCCTGAAAATGGCCACCGGTGCAGGTAAGACCACAGTGATGGCCATGCTGATCGCCTGGCAGACCATCAACGCCGTCCGCCGGCCCACCAGCAAGCGTTTTACCCGCGGTTTTCTTGTTATCACACCAGGGCTTACCATCAAGGACCGGCTGCGCGTGCTGCAGCCCAATGACCCGGACAGCTACTACCAGAGTCGTGAACTTATTCCTAACGACATGCTTGGTGATCTGGAACGTGCGAGGATCGTCATTACCAACTATCATTCCTTCAAGCTGCGTGAGCGCATGGAGTTATCCAGGGGAGGCCGGGCGCTCCTGCAGGGCCGGGGTGCAGAGCTTAGCACCCTGGAAACGGAGGGGCAAATGATCCAGCGGGTCATGCCCGAGCTAATGGGCATGAAGAACATCCTCGTAATTAACGACGAGGCACACCACTGTTACCGTGAAAAGCCCGACCTGGACGATGCTGAGGATCTGAAAGGCGAAGAAAAAAAGGAAGCGGAAAAGAACAATGAGGCTGCCCGCCTCTGGATCACCGGTCTTGAAACAGTCAAGCGAAAACTTGGCATCATACGTGTCATCGACCTTTCCGCAACGCCGTTCTTCCTGCGGGGCTCAGGTTATGCCGAGGGCACCCTTTTCCCCTGGACCATGAGTGACTTTTCCCTCATGGATGCCATCGAATGCGGCATTGTCAAACTGCCCCGCGTCCCTGTGGCC
>SKTJ01000138.1 GCA_007122565.1 Syntrophomonadaceae bacterium
CATCAAGCGTGTCTTCGATGAAAGAAGCCGTTTTCCCTTACTGGAGCCATAAGAATTTGTTACTGTATATCAGCATGAAGGTTCTCTTGGTCCATTATCATAAAAGGAAAAAATCCTCTTGGAGAAATAGATTAGCAGAGCAAGGGCTACGGGGATAATGGTCAAATAAAACATCGCGCCATACCCGAATGCTGCCGCCAGCAGTCCCCAGGCAACTGAACCCATAAATATCCCCAAATCAAAAGCAGTCCAGTAGGTGGCATTTGCCACCCCTACTTTTTCCGCAGGCAAATTCCTCACACTTAGAGCTAGCATAGTGGTTTGAAGATAGGCAAAGCCAGCTCCATAAAAGATCCCCCCCACAATCAGGTGTAAAGGAGATGATGTTCGGGCGAGGACAAAGATGGCTAAAATGGTGGCCAGGCTACCTGCAACTACTGCCAGATCATAACCCTTCTCTTTTTTTCTGTCCACCAGCATCCCGGCAACAGGCCTGAACAAAAAAGAAGTTAAGGCCATCGCGGTAAAATAAATTCCTGTAACAGCTACACCCTGCTTCATTGCATAAACAGGCAAAAATGAAAGGACAGAGCTAAAATTAATCGCTATCATAAGTGTTACCATGGCTGGTTTAATGCCGGTCCGGGAGATAAAAACCGGCTTGGGTCTTTGATCTTTTTTCGCGAAAGTGGGTTGTTTAATCATAACCGCCATGATGATAGAGATAACAATCAATAGTGCAGCCAGAGAAAAAATAATCGGATAAGAATAGTTGCTCAGCACCCATGAACTAACAGCCGGAGAAATTGCCGTGGCGAGACTCATTGCAGCTGTAAAATACCCAATCCCCTCGCCTATCCTTTTGGATGGAATAATATCAGAAGCCACTGTAAAAAAAGCCGTATGACTGATACCGAAGCCAATACCCTGAATAAAACGAAATGCAATTAAAGTATAGGCCGGGAGCATCCAGATATAGAGGATTGCCGGGAGCAAGAACAACAGCAATCCTCCCCACAAAAGAATTTTACGGCCGTATATATCCAGTGCATATCCCGCTAACGGTCTGATCAGCAATGCGCCCAGGGTCAATGCAGCCATGGGAAGACCAGCCGCACCACCGATTCCCTCCTGTATCTCCATATACAAAGGCAGTACGGGAATCATGCTGTCAAATGCAAAGAAAAAGAACAGTGAAGAGAACCAAGCCAGTATGTAATTTCCTGTCCACAGCTTCGGCTTTATTACCTGCAATTGCTCACTGTTTGAACCTTCCTTAACTTCCATTCCTTATCCTTTCGTCCCTGTGTGTCACGGGGACGGTTCTCTTAACACATCCTGGCAAACATCCACCCATAATCCGTCAGTTATCTGTATGAGTTCAGCCGGAGTTATCTTTATGGATGCGTTGGCAGCACCTGCAGCAGGGAAAATAAACTCAAACTCTTTGAGGGATACATCCAGGTATACATCTATAGGTTGCTTAAGCCCAAACGGGCAGACGCCTCCCACGGGATGCCCGGTTATCTCCTCTACTTCATCAGGCCTGACCATCCTGGCCTTTTTGTTGAAGGTGCTTTTAAATTTATGGTTGTCTATACGGGCATCGCCACGCGTAACCACAATTAAACATCTGTCTTTGAGGTTAAATGTGAGAGTTTTGGCGATCAATTTTTCCTCTACGCCCAGAGTTGCTGCAGCTTTTTCCACGGTAGCGATGCTCTGCTCGTGTTCCACTATCCGGCCAGGGAATTTTTTATGCTGCAAGAACAGTTTGACTTCTTCAACACCCATGTTTATTACCTCTTTTGTTATAATTTATATGCATCCCTTCCTCTGGAATTCCCCTGCTTCACGGACGGGGTCCTAAAGCAACGCTATCGAACGGGGGTCAGATACAGGATGTTCTTTGCGGGGATTAGGAAAGGTTATCTGTTCCGTCATAGACTGCCTGTTCCACGGCTTGATAGAGCTCCTCCGGGTTTATTGGTTTGGAAACGTAGCCATCCATCCCCGCTTCTATGAACTTCTCACGGTCGCCCTGCATGGCGTGGGCGGACATAGCGATGATGGGGATATGGGCACCCGTATCCTTTTCCCCGGCACGGATGCGCCGGGTGGCCTCCAACCCGTCTAGCACCGGCATCTGAATGTCCATGAGTACCAGGTCAAAGGTACGGGACTCCAGGATTTCCAGGGCATGACGGCCATTGTGAGCGGGTGTAACATTCCAGCCTTTTTTCTCAAGCAGGACAGTGGCCAGTTTGCGGTTCATCGGTTTATCTTCCACGAGCAGGATCTGCGGGTCAATCTCCGCCTGTTCCGGTGCAGCAGTGAGGGGGGCGGAAGTTTGGGGCTGCGATTGTTGGTTAGTGAAATACAGCAGTTCATATATTTTATTTAAAAGCTCCGATTCTTTGAGCGGCTTGATCATATAGGCGTCCAAGCCTTTTTCCCGGCAGCAGGCAATGCTTTGCTGCATGTCCGAGGAGGAGAGCATCATCATGAGCAGGCTTTGCAGTTCTTTTTCGCTGCGAACCTGTTCAGCTACCTGGAAACCATCCGGTTCGGGCATCTGTTGGTCCAAGAGTGCCAGATCAAAGGGGCGGCTCTCCCGTGCAGCTTTTTTGAGTATTTCCAGCCCTTCCTGTCCGCCGGAGGCTGTTTCAACACTGATACCCCACCGGTTAAGCATCTTCTTTGCAATAATGCGATTCGCCCTGTTATCATCAATAACCAACACTTTTAAGTTTTTCAGGTCTGCAAGGGTTGGAGCCATTTCCCGGTCCTTTAAAATGTCACCAGGCGCAGGTAGAGTCAGGGGAATGGTAAAGCTGAAGGTGCTTCCTTCCCCTACCTTGCTGGTTAAACTGATGCTGCCGCCTAAGAGATCCACAAGCTTTTTGCTAATGGCCAGACCTAATCCTGTCCCTTCGCTTTTACGGGTGCTTGAACTGTCCAACTGACTAAAGCTTTGGAAAAGGAGTCCCTGTTGATCCTCCGGAATGCCAGGGCCGGTGTCCTTTACGGAAAAGCACAGTTTTGTAGCAAGCGGCTCACCAGTATCAAACCTGGCCCCTTCTACTTTATCAACGGTAAGGATAACCTCACCAACTTCCGTAAATTTTATAGCGTTACCCAGAAGATTTATCAGGATTTGTTTAAGGCGGTTCGGATCACCCAGGAGTATTTGGGGTACATCCTCCTTGATATAAAAGAGCAGCTCCAGATCCTTGGCGTGAGCACGCGGAGCAAGGTAGGAGACCGTTTTTTCAACGAGTGATATGAGGTTAAAGGAAGTGTATTCCAGTTCAAGCCGTCCCGCCTCCACCTTGGAAAAGTCGAGAATGTCGTTAATAATAGTAAGCAGGGACTCGGCTGAGTCTTTGACCATACCTGCAAACTCCCGTTGCTCTGTATTTAAGTCAGCATTGTAAAGCAAATCCGACATTCCGACAATCACATTCATGGGGGTCCGGATTTCATGACTCATGTTAGCCAAAAATTCGCTCTTGGCCCGATTGGCCGCTTCGATAGTGCGTGTTGTTGCCACCATGCGACGCGTTGCCCACCCAATTCCCACTAAGCCGATCAGCCAGATCATGGTGTATCCTACTGTCATGGAAAGTTGCTTGGAGTGTATGCTCGCCAGAAAAGGCTCCATGGAAGTAGCTGCGCTGATCCCACCATGCATATCCCCCACCTGATAACCTTGATCGGCATGGCAGGTGAGGCAACCTTCCTCGGTATAAAAGGGTTGCACAAGCCTCATGGTGGGTTGCCCGTCCATGTTCACTATGGCGCTAAATTCTGTCAAATCATATGTCTCGATTGTTTCCAGAACTGCCGCTTCCCAGGGATCAGCCCGGTTTATGGGGTTTATGGGGTTTAGACTGGTCAGACGACTGTAGATTCCGTGCTCTTCCCAGGCCATTTCATGGATATGACGCATCATGTATGCAGGGTTAATCAGAGTCAGATGGCGGCCGGAAGGGGTAGTAAGGTTTTGTTCCTGGACATTCTCCAGATAGGGGTTGGGTGGTGTCTTATCAGTAATTGGCACATAAACACCACCTTGCTCGGTGGTCCAGCGGCGCAGGATCAGGTCTTTTTCGAGAGTCATGCGAAGGGTCAACGAGGCCTGTTCTTGGGCGCTTGTTGTTACCTGAGACCAGTTCCAGGCCAGAATAAGAATCAGGACCAGGGACCATCCAGCCATGAGGATCCATCCCAATCGTTTGACCCGGAGTTCCTCTGCTCCGTTCACAGCAGGCACAATGGAACTGGCATGCTTTTTCCCTCTTCCTTGATTCATATATTCTAACTCCTTACCTAAATAATCCTTCAAAAACTATAGAAGTGCAGAAGTCTTGGACTGCTTCCGTCAGGTGATTGCCACTTTTCAAACATAATTCTACAAAAACCAAGAAAATACCTGCCAGTCATTTTACTTTTAGACAAGTATCACCTTGTCATTTTCTTGCATCCAAACATGATTACCTTTTTTACATCTTCAAAGATACCGTTAAGCCCTCACACCATAACGATCGACTTGAACAACTAACACTTATAAATCATATCATAGAATAATCTTAGCCATAAAAATATTTAAAGTTTGGTTTTGAAAGGTTTCTTCACTATGGGTATTAGCTCTGTCAAATCAAAATATGAAAAACAACTATTACAACTTGACCATGTTGTTGGCGTAGGCATTGGTATGCACGCAGGTAAGAGGGTAATCAAAGTCTATGTAAACAGCAATTATTGTAAATCTTTGATGGATGAACTTATCCCTGAAACACTGGAGGGCTATGAAACCCAAATAGATAGCATCGGCGATTTATCAGCTCAGGAATAGAAGTTGGATAAAAGTGATTCTTTGATTAAAGGAGTGAGATTCCGTGCGGGAAGACGAAAACAGAATGATATTGAAAGCTGCTGATTTTGCAAGCGCACAATCAGCATATCGTGTTTGTGCAGAAGAATTCCTGGACCCGTCACAACAACAGGCAAATGTAATTGGTATGGGTATAGGCGTTAAGTGGAAAAACAGTGAGCCAACCGGTGAGCCGGCGCTTATTGTCCTGGTAACCCACAAGGTAGCCAAAGAGGAACTTAGTAGTTATGACCTTGTACCAACAAAATTAGCGGATATGCAGACTGATGTTTTGGCTATAGGATACCCCCTGGCCGGGGGCGGTATGCCGTTGGAGGCATATTCACAAAACCTGGCCAAACGTGCCCGCCCCGTTAAAGGTGGCTACAGTATCGGACACACAAATATTTCTGCCGGGACAATTGCCACCTGTGTTTACGACATTTCACCCGATAGCAATTCCTGCAGAAATTCAAAGTATTATATTCTCAGCAATAATCATGTTCTCGCAAACAGCAATGATGCCAAAATTGGTGACCCTATTATCCAACCGGGCCGGGCCGATGGCGGAACGAACCCAAGAGACCGTATAGCTGCTTTAAACCGCTTTATTCCCATTACATTTGAACCGCCGGTCCCCCGTAACAGGCACGACAATCTGGTTGATGCCGCCCTTGCAGAAGGTAATTTTGAGGAATTGAACAGGGAAGTTTACTGGATAGGTTACGTGAATGGTTGGATGCCCAAGGCAAATGTGGCAGTAGGCAGACGCGTCCAAAAGACCGGTCGTACCACAAACTACACAACCGGCAGAATAACAGCGACCAATGCAACCGTCGATGTCAGCTTCGGCGCAGGCCGGACGGCCCGTTTCAAGGATCAGATTATTACAACCTGCATGTCTGCCGGCGGTGATTCGGGATCACTGGTATCATCGATGGATAATATTGCAGTAGGGCTTCTTTTTGCCGGTTCTCCCATTGCTACGATTATCAATCAAATTGAAAATGTCCGCTCATTGCTGCAGGTTGAGATTGGCTTTAGTGTAAGATGACTTTTCTCTGTTAAATCCCGTTTTTAATATCCGGGACAGGGTACTTTCAGGCACCTATGTCCCGTATGCCTTCACAATTTCCTTTGTTACAGAGATTGGAAAGGCTTCACAATTACATATACACACTAATCATTCACCAATGACCCTCTTTTTCCTTTTTTGGGACAAGGGACCTGTCCCCTTGTCCCACTTATCCCACGATTGTTGTTTGCATTCTCCGGACACCTTCAGTTATTTTTTCGAGTGAGAGATTGGCAAATCCCATTACCGCTTTTCCCTGGTGCAAGCCCTTTTTAAAACTGTACGACTCCACCGGATAGATCTGTACCCCTGCTTCCTTCAGTCGTTCCAGTAAAATGTCGTTTAAAGATATACCTTTAAACTCTGCAACGAGGTGCAGGCCTGTGGTAATACCATAAAAAGCAACTTGATCCGTAAAAGCATCGCTGAGACTTTGGATCAGGACGTCGCGCCGTTGCCTGTAGATTTTTTTAACCCGCCTGATCTGACGTTCCAACATTCCTTCCTCAATATATTTCGCTAAAATAAGTTGTTCCAGTGCCGGTGTGTGAATGTCCTGAAAACGTTTTATTTCCCTGCACTTTTCAACAAATGCTTCCGGTAAAACCATGTAACCCATGCGTAGGGCTGGTATGAGGGCTTTACTGAATGTGCCCACATAGAAAACATGTTCCGGGTCCAGTTCGTGCAGGGAACTGAGCGGCGGGCCGGTAAAGCGAAATTCGCTGTCGTAATCGTCTTCGACAATAAAACATCCTTTTTCTCTTGCATAGCAAATGAGCTGGATGCGCCTTTGCACCGGCAAAATTCCACCCAGGGGAAATTGATGGGAAGGTGTGACAAAAATCAGCTTTGGCTTTTTATCAGCTGGAAGAAGTTCCGTGACCAACCCTTCATCGTCAACGGGCAGGAAATGGGGGAAAGCCCCCCGGCCTGCGAAAATAGCGGGGAAATGCAAACTTGTGGGATCTTCCATTATTATCTCGTCCCCGTCAGCAAGAAACAGCTTCGCCAGTAAGACAAATGCCTGGGTCGCTCCCGTAGTAATAATGATCTGATCCCCGTGACAATTGATCCCCCTGCTGCGCTGCAGGTAGGCAGCAAGCTCTTCCCGTAGCTTAGCTATACCTTCAGGGGCCTGATAATCAAACGAAGAAACAGATGCATCCTGGTAGACACGTTGGGCCAGCCTGGCCCACTTATTGCTGTTGAATAAGTCCAGGCCGGGCACACCCGGTCTAAAATCTATAATATCCCTTTGTACAGCTACTACTTTCTCCGGGACACGGGTTCGTACTCCTTTTGCCTCCCCTTTTTCCAGGTAAGCTCCCCCGGCCACGTAAGTGCCCGAACCCTGCTTTGCCTCGATAAAACCCTCAGCCAACAATTGTTCATAGGCTTCTATCACAACATTGCGGGATACAGATAATTCTGAAGACAGCAGGCGTGTTGAAGGGAGCTTCGCCTGGCGCTTCAAATCCCCACTCAGAATTTGTTTACGGATTTGCAGATAAACCTGCCTGGTCAAAGACTCACCCAGGGTTTTATCGAGAGACAGCCAGACCACAGAATAACCTCCCCAAACAACAAATGGTACCAAAACATATGAGAATAAGTGGTACTACTCCCAACCATTTTATCATGCTAAGGTAAGATTAATAAAGAGGATGGAGATTTGTATGGAACTTAATTTTATTCTCCTTTATGTGACAACCGTATTTTTTGCATCAATTACGCCTGGCCCCAGCATGATTCTGGCATTGAATCACGGCATTAAATATGGTGCCAGGCCTGTCATAGTCAGCGCCTTTGGTAATTTGACTGCAACCTTAATCCAGGCATCCTTATCCATTACCGGTTTAGGACTGATTCTACAACAATCAGAAAATGTCTTTAATACTGTTAAATACCTGGGTGCATTATATCTGATTTACCTCGGCGTCAGAACTTTTTTCGCATCAGCAGATATTAAATTACTGACCGTTGGCAGTGTCTGCACAGATGTCAATCCTGGAAAATTATACACTGAGGCTTTTATTGTTACCATGGGAAACCCCAAAGCAATAATCTTTTTTACAGCCCTGTTTCCCCAATTTATCCAAACCGGGTTCAGCAATATAATTCAACTTACCATGGTCATGGCAATTCTGGCTGTTACAGCTTTCTTGTGCATGATGATATATGGTTTCTGCGGTGGAAGGCTAATATTAATGCTAAATCGAATAGGAATTTACAAATGGATCAATCGCCTATTAGGCGGCACTTTAATCGGCATGGGTATAAGTTTGGCCACAGGCAGGTTAGGCTAAAAATGGGACAAGGGGACAGGTCCCTTGTCCCATTTTTAGCCCAGGAAGAAAGGAGTTTTATTATCATGATACTATTCTCAAGGCCCGGTCCCATAAATACTGACGCAGTTGTAGAAGTGGTGCTGGCAGAGTCGTCCAAGTATGAATACATTGTGGCTGCATCTGTTACGGGAGACAGCGCCGTAAAAATTATAGAAAAGGTGAAAAACAAAAAGGTTGTATGTGTCACCTGCCCCCAGGGAATGCACTGGGAAGTGGATAAAATGAACGAGGACCTCTTTGCCAAAATCCCCGAATTGGCAGATATCCGTGATGCCTGGGTAAAGCAAGGATTAACCAAGGTGCCCATGCAAGTAACAGCAGAAAACAGGCTGAAGCTTGAGAGCTATGGCGTCCCCATTGTCCAGGGTACCATCCCTTTTTTCGGACCAAGCTTTTCCATGCGTCTCCATCTTCATCACATTTCTTCCCTGGATATCCTGGCAAAGACGTTGGAGTTGATTTCAACGGGCACGCTGGTATGCCTGGAAAGTGTACTCATGTGCGTGGATGCTGCTATTATCCCGGAGCATGAGGAGGTCCTTGCCGTAGCAGGTACGGAAAGGGGCCTTGATACAGCATGGGTTATCAGAAGCAGCGCATCAGCTAACCTGTTTCACCCGGAAAAAGGCAGCCGCTTTGTGGAGTTGATCGCCAAACCAAGGATTGCCATGCAACCGGATATAAATATTGAATACTTAAGATAGGGGGGACAGGGGAACGGCAATATTTTTTTCAAGGCATACGATCTCTATGGGGTTTTTGTTGGTGTCACTAACCTGGTAACACACGCCCGTATGGCAATCGTTTAGAATAGCGGTATTCTCGTTGATAATAGCCCTTTTTATATAGGTGTCCTTCCCTATTTTAACGCCTGGCATAATAACAGAATCTTTTATTACCGTCCCCTCCCCCACATACACGTTGGCCGAAAGTATGGAATTATAAATTTCACCAAACACCATGCAGCCTTTGCTGATCAGGGAATTTTCTGCCCTTGCCGTCGGAGCAAGATAGTAAGGGGGCAGGTTGCTGCTTACGCTATAAATTTGCCAACTGGGATCATTAAGATCTAACGGAGGCTCATCAGTCAACAAGTCCATATTGGCATGCCAAAGGGATTCAATAGTTCCTATATCCCGCCAGTAACCCTGAAAGGGATAGGCAAACATACGGCAGCCTTCCTTTAACATTAAGGGGATAACATCTTTTCCGAAATCGTTACTGGAGTCGGGATTTTCTTCATCAATGCGCAGGTATTTTTCCAGCAGTTCCCTGCTGAATAGATAAACTCCCATAGAAGCCAGGTTACTGCGCGGCTTTTGCGGCTTTTCCTGAAACTCCACAATGCGACCATCTTCTGCTGTGTGCATAACGCCAAAACGTCCTGCTTCTCTCCACGGGACTTGAATTACGGCGATAGTGACCTCAGCGCCTTTTGCCTCATGGTAATTCAATAACCGCGAATAATCCATCTTATAAATATGATCGCCGGAGGTAACTAAAACATTGCGGGGAAGGTGCTTTTCAATGAAACGGGTGTTTTGGTAGACGGCGTTGGCCGTTCCTTTATAGCTGTTTACTCCCTCTTCATTTGTAAAAGGAGGAAGTATAGTGAGGTCCAAATCCCAGGATGAGCCGTTTCCCATATGAGAATTTAAAACTTGCGGTTGGTACTGTGTCAGGACCCCAACCGTATCGATACCGGAGTTGCTGCAGTTGCTGAGGGTAAAATCTATAATACGATATCTCCCACCGAAAGGAATTGCCGGCTTGGCCAGGTGCCTTGTCAAATTACCAAGCCTTCGTCCCTCTCCACCTGCTAAAAGCATCGCAATACAATCTTTTGATTCAGCCATTTTTTTTGCCTCACCTTTCATTTGCATAAGTTCAGAAAGCACATAATGTACTGCTCTAGGTTTTTTTACTTCCTCTTTACTGTTGTTTACGGCGGTTTTCTGCCTCTTCTAACTCCCGCTGTTATTGGTGGGTCAGAAACTCAGGTTCCATTTTCTTTATAAAGGCATGGGCTACGAACTGCATGGTATTCCTGACAACTATGTACATCCATACCGGTAGTGACCTTCAGGGACACCTTCATTATATTAAAACCGTTTAATGAATAAAATGAGAAAGATGCGCATTTTTGTTAGGCAAAGTGCGCATTTTTACATACATAACATTCCCTTTTATATTTCAAGTATATGCCTGTACAGGTCCCGGTACTGTTGGGCCGGGCCGCTCCAGCTATAGTCGCGTTTAACCGCATTTCTCACCAGAACAGACCAGGCTTTTTTATCCCCGTAAAAATCAACTGCCCTTTTAATAGTGGATAGCATATCCCGGGCATTGAAATCGGCAAATGTAAAACCGTTACCTTCCATCTCCGATTCGTCAAATGCCTGCACTGTATATTTTAAGCCTCCCGTCTCCCGCACGATGGGAATGGTGCCGTAGCGCATGGCGATAAGCTGGCAGATGCCACAGGGTTCAAAAAGGGAGGGCAGAAGAAGCATGTCGGAACCGGCATAAATTTTACGTGCCAGAGAATCATCGTAGAATAGGTTCAACGATAACTTTTGTGGATTGTGCCAAGCCATACCTGCGAGAAACTTCTCGTATTTCTTTAAGCCCATGCCCAGGAAAATAAGCTGGAGATCCATAGAAAGTATCTCCTCCATGGCGTCGGTAATTAAATCTAGGCCCTTTTGTTCAACCAGACGGTTAATGAAGGTGATAACCGGTATGTTTTCCCCCTTGGGGAGGCCGAGGGTTTCTTGCAGTTTCAGCTTATTTTTTCGTTTCTTGGCCAGGGAATTCCGATAGGGAACAAAGATCTCCGTGTCGGACATGGGGTCATAAGACTGGTAGTCAAGGCCATTTAAGATGTCGACCAGGTTCTCCCGCCTCGCCCTTAGAAGGCCGCTGAGGCCATAGTAGGAGCCCTGAATCTCCTCCGAATATGTTTTGCTCACAGTCGAAAGGAAATCGGCAAAGACAAGCCCCCCCTTTAAGTAGCTTCCCTCTCCAAAGTACTCAAGACCCTCCGTGGTAAAGTATTCATCTCCCAACTCCAGTAGCTCCTGCAATAAATCCAGGGGGAAAAGGCCCTGGTACTCCAGGTTATGGATGGTGAAGAGCGTTCGGATATCTTTATAAAACAGGTCGCTACCGTAGCGCGCCTTGAGAAAAACCGGCACCAAGCCTGTATGCCAGTCGTGACAATGCAGGATCCGGGGCAGAAAATCAATATAAGGAAGGGCTTCCAGGGTGGCACGGCAGAGGAAGGCAAAGCGTTCGGCGTCGTCATAAAAACCGTAGAGGCCACTCCTGTTAAAAAAATAATCGTTGTCGATAAAATAAAAATTAATGCCGTCTCTTTTCAATTCAAAAATACTGCATTGATGGTATCTCCACCCCATAGTAATGATTAGCTTTTTCCTGAGAACCATCTTTTCCTTAAACTGGAGCGGTATATCTCCGTAATTCGGGAGGATTACCCGCGCCTCTATCCCCAGTTTTCTCAACTCCAGGGGAAGCGACCCTATTACATCGGCTAAGCCGCCTGTCTTAATAAAGGGAACTGCTTCAGAAGCTATAAGCAAGACTTTCATCAAACTCACCTTTCGTGTTTACGAATGTTTACGGCGTATTTCTGCTTCTTGTAACTCCCGCTGTATTGCGGGGACCAGACGATCCAGGTTCCGTTTCTTTATAAAGGCATGGGCACCGAACTGTATGGCCTCCCTAACAGCATCTTCCTCCATTTCCCCGGAGACAATAATGAAAGGTATATCCAGACCGCTTTCCCAATATACCTTTAAAGCTCCGAAGACGCTAAAGCGCGGCATATTGTGATTGGATAGGATCAGGTCCCACGCTTCTTCCTGCAAAGCCTTGCCCATTGTCTCTTCTGTTTGCACGCGGAAGTATACAGGCTTATAACCGCCCTTACGTAAAGCTCGTAATATAAGCAAAGTGTCGTCTTCCGAGTCTTCGATTATGAGTATACGTAAAAGGCTCATATTTTTTTGTCATCCTATCAGGAGGTAGTAGACTTACATCTTTATTATATTAAAACCGTTCAATCAGAAAATGAGAAAAATGCGCATCTTTGTTAACCAAAAGTGCGCATTTTCAAATCTTACTGCCCATATATTGAAAACAATAAGGGTTAAGAACTCTGATATATGTGCCTTTCATCCCCAAGGAGTGCGACTTCAGCACACCCGCACTTTCAAGCTTACGCAGCGCATTGACAATGACCGAACGGGAAATCCCCAGCTTATTAGCTATTTTACCGGTAACCAGTAAGCCCTCATCACCAGTGATCTCCTTGAACAGCTGTTCAGCTGCTTCCGTTTCGCTATAAGAAAGGGTATCCACGGCCAGCTTGACTACAGCCTTGCTACGGGTTTCTTCTGCAAGTTTTTCTAATTTCTTACGCAAGATTTGCATGCCGACAACAGCAGCTCCCCTCTCGGCAAGGATTAAGTCATCTATAAACA
>SKTJ01000304.1 GCA_007122565.1 Syntrophomonadaceae bacterium
GGTGCAGGATACCTGTTCGAAACCGCAGTCTCAAGTAAAAGATACAGGGGTTGCCTTTGCCGACCCGGTCACATGCTTTGGCTCGCTGCGCTCAAACACGTAGCATGTGGCCGGTCCGGCAAAGCCGAGCCTGAACGGTTACTCACAGGTAATCCTGAACCCCTTTGTGCTATTTTCCTGAGTGCTGAGTTGTTACCCGGAATTTAGTATTCAGAATAACCTTAAAGAGTGGACATAAGTCATGTGAAGGTGGTCTTCAGTTCTTTCTACTGACTACTGACTACTGAGTCCTGTCTCCTTCTGACAGGACATATTGACAGTTAAAATAAGGCAGCTTATAATTATTCATAAGTGAAAGTTAGTATTAAAAACTCACCTGTTTCTCTATTTCTGGTTACGGAAATTGTCGTTTAAGGTGCTAAAAGGAGGTACACAGTGATAAAATTGTATAATACCCTCACCGGTAAAAAAGAAACGTTTAAACCGGTTAAGGAAGGTAAAGTGGGCCTCTACGCCTGTGGTCCCACGGTTTATGATTATTTTCATATCGGCAATGCCCGTGTTTTTATTACATTTGATGTGTTGCGTCGTTATCTCGCCTACCGTGGCTATGCTGTGACTTTTGTCCAGAATTACACCGACATTGATGATAAGATGATTAAACGGGCGGCTGAACTGGGAATAACTGTGGACGAATTGGCGCAGCGCTATATTAAGGCTTACGAGGAGGATGCGGCGGCCCTGGGGATTCGCCTGCCGGATCAGCAACCGCGGGCCACACAGCATATCCAGCAGATCCTTACTGTAATTCAGCAACTGGTGGAGCGGGGGATTGCCTACGAAGTTGATGGGGATGTTTATTACCATGCGCAGGCTTTTCCTTCTTATGGAAAATTGTCCCATCAGCCCCTGCAGGAATTGGCTGCCGGAGCCCGGGTGGAAGTGGATCCGCGCAAACGGCACCCCATGGATTTCGCCCTCTGGAAAAAAGAGAAGCCGGGGGAGCCCGCCTGGGAGAGTCCCTGGGGACAGGGCCGGCCGGGATGGCATATTGAATGTTCAGCCATGGCCATGCACTATTTGGGAGAGACTTTTGATATACACGCGGGAGGGCAGGACCTGATCTTCCCCCATCATGAAAATGAGATTGCCCAGAGCGAAGGAGCAACGGGCAATCCCTTTGCCCGCTACTGGATGCATGTTGGCTATCTCAATATTAATAAGGAAAAAATGTCCAAGAGTCTTGGTAATGTACTAAACGTGCGGGAATTATGCCAAAAAGCCGATCCTAAGGCGATCCGCTTTTTCCTTCTTTCTGCTCATTATCGCAGTCCCCTCAATTTTTCACCGGAGCAATTGGAACAGGCAAAGCGTGCTCTGGAACGTTTAAACACAATGTTATACAATATTCAGGAACGACTTCCCCGCCTGACGCAGGGGCTTCCGGATCAGGAGGAGGAGGCCCTGCTGGGCCAACTGGCTGCCTCCAAAGAGCGCTTTGTTGCTGTGATGGATGATGATTTTAACACAGCGGAAGCTATAGCTGTCCTCTTTGAGCTTGCCCGTGAAGTTAATACCTATCTGAACCGGCCCCAGGGGCAAAAAGAAAATGTGCTGCGTCCCCTACTTGATTTTTACCTGGAAGTGGACGATATTTTCGGTTTCGCCGTAGACGAGGAGATCAATCCCCTGGAGCAGGAGATTGCCGCCCTTATTGAACGCCGCGAGGCTGCCCGTAGCCGTAAGGACTGGGCAGAGGCTGATAGCATCAGGGATACACTGCGGGAACGGGGAATCATCCTTGAGGATACTCCGGACGGGGTACGGTGGAGGATGCAGGAAACAGAATCCAGTAGTCAGTAGTCAGGAGTCAGGAGTCGGGAGTCAGGAGTCGGGAAACAGGAAACAGGAAACAGTAGTCAGGAGTCAGAATAAGGGAACGGGCGAAAGCATATTGGTTACAGTGGAGGCAAGTAAATCGAAAGGTATGAAAACGGTATGAAGGGGCGGAAAAAGGGAGCATCACTCCCACCATCGCGGGACAAAGATTATGATCTGATCTGGGGCCGCCAGACTGTACGTGAGGCGTTAGCCGGTTCCTTACCCTTGCTCCGGATTCTCATCCAGGAAGGATCTTCCGGCCCTGTTATAACCGAGATTAAACAGTGGACGGCAGAGCGGGGTATCCCTGTGGAGACGTTGCCCCGGGTAAAACTGGACGCCATGGTACAGGGAGAGAACCATCAAGGTCTGCTTGCCTACATCGCACCATATCGTTATCATGATATTGAGGAACTACTGCAGCAGGCGGGCCAGTCCCCAGCCCCGCCTTTTTTATTGATCCTGGATCATCTGCAGGATCCCCATAATCTTGGATCCCTTTTGCGCACCGCTGCCGCAGCCGGTGTGGACGGTGTAATCATCCCCCGTGACCGGGCCTGTGGCATTACTCCTGCTGTTTACAAGACATCGGCAGGATATGCCCTCCACTTACCCGTGGCCCAAGTAGTTAATATCGGGCGGGAGATCGATCGCCTTAAAGCGCAGGGTTTCTGGATTGCCGGTGCGGATATGACAAACGCCAAACCTTTTTACGATGCCGACTTGCCGTTTCCCCTGGCATTGGTTCTGGGCGCTGAGGGCAAAGGACTTTCCCGGTTGGTCAGAGAAAAGTGTGACCTCCTACTGCGCATCCCCATGGCAAAAGAAGTCCTTTCGCTCAACGTGGCCGTGGCCGGTGGAATTATCATTTATGATATTTACCGGCGGCGCGAATGTCAGGAAAAACGGGGAAATTAAGGATGTCCCTTTTAATCGTTGACGGGTACAATATTATCAACAACTGGCCGGAATTCAGTGTACTGCGCGACGAAAACATGGAAGGGGCCCGTTTCAAGCTGGTGGAAATAATGCAAGATTATGTTCCCCTGGCCTGGCAGAAGATTATCATCGTCTTCGATGCCTACCGCGTAAAAGGACACACTCTTTCCATAGAAGAATATGGAGCCATGGAAGTAATCTTTACCGCTGAGGGACAGACGGCCGATTCCGTTATTGAACGGCTCGTTAACACATTGGTCAGAGAGGGGGTTGCCGTGGAGGTAGCCTCTTCCGATTATATGGAACAGAATATTATTCTTTGGAAAGGCGGGCATCGGGTTTCTGCCAGGGAACTGCGGGGGCGGCTACAGGATCTGCGTCTTGAACTATTTGCCGACCTTCACCCCCATACCGGGCAATCACTTCTTGATGAGCGTATTAATCCCAAAGTGAAAACCATACTGGAAAAATGGCGCCGCCGCCGTTACTGAAAATTTAAGAATACTGGATAAAAGTAAGAGTAAAATGGCATAGGACAGGTTTTCACGGGATTGATGACATGCCCGGAAAAGGCCCGCAATTCGCAATACTAAGAGAATATCTAAAATGCTTGACGCTTATACAGCCTTAGGATATAATAGCAAAGGTGATGATACGTCCGATAGATGATAATGGAGGCGATGCTTGTGGTCTTAATGGCGCGTGACTTACGGGAGAGCAATGGGAC
>SKTJ01000313.1 GCA_007122565.1 Syntrophomonadaceae bacterium
GCAACAAATTTACCAATAGTAATCATTTGTGCGTCACGGGAAGCAGACATTATGTTCACCTTACTCGATAATTTCAACCATAACCCGCTTGTCTTCCTTAATGGCCGCCGCATTAACAACGGTGCGGATAGCCTTGGCGATTCGCCCCTGTTTGCCGATAACCTTACCCATGTCTTCCGGGGCAACGCGTAATTCCAGAATGATCGAACGCTCCCCATCCACCTGCTGCACATTTACCTGTTCGGGAAATTCTACGATCGCTTTAGCGATATACTCCACGATTTCTTTCATGTGTAAACCTACTCCTTATTGGTCTTATCACTAGTAACCATTCAAGGCAGACCCCCATGCCAGCACCTGCAGTGCCGGCACCATCAGACAACTATCCAACTTTCCAACTTGTTTAGCATTTCCAGAACAGTTACTATCCCTCAGATCCTGCCTTGGCCAATATGGCCTTGACCGTATCAGTGGGTAATGCTCCTTTGGAAATCCACTCATCAGCCTTCTCCGTATCAACTTTTATCGTTGTGGGTTGGGTGGTCGGATTATAATAGCCAATCTCTTCAATAAACCTACCATCACGTGGGAAACGGGAATCAGCAACAACGATGCGGTAAAAAGGCTTCTTTTTTCCTCCCATTCTTTTGAGACGAATGCGTACGGGCATGAAATACACCTCCTGTAGTTTATTTGATAAATTTTTTAAAAACCTATCTTAAAAAGGGAAAACCCTTTTTAGGTATTCAGAGTCAATGCAGTTCTCCTATTCTGACTCCTACTCCTGTTTAGTTACAACTATTTAAAAGGGAATAACCCCTTTGTTTTCTTTAACCGGCTCTTGTCCATGGAACTGAACTGCCTGAGCATTTTTTTCATCTCACCAAACTGCTTCAGAAGCCTGTTTACATCCTGCACCGTCGTCCCACTGCCACCGGCAATTCGGCGTCGGCGACTGCTGTTGATAACCTCCGGTTGCAGTCGTTCCTGCCTGGTCATTGATTTAACAATGGCCTCCGCTTTGACCAGTTCCTTTTCATCCACGGCCATGTTTTTCATCCCTTTGGCCGCCTTGTTCATACCGGGGATCATTCCCATCAGATCGTCAAGGGGCCCCATCTGTCTGACCTGCTGTAGTTGCTCCAGAAAATCTTCCAGTGTCAAAGACTGGGTTTGCAACTTTTTCTCCAGCTCACGGCTTTTTTCAACGTCCACTACCTGCTGCGCCTTCTCGATCAGAGAAAGGACATCACCCATCCCGAGAATGCGTGAAGCCATGCGATCCGGGTGGAAAGGCTCAAAAGCATCGATCTTTTCGCCCATACCGCTGAACTTAATGGGACAGCCCGTCACCGCACGTACAGAAAGGGCTGCACCACCCCTGGTATCCCCGTCTAACTTGGTGAGAATGACCCCGGTCAGCCCCAGCTGCTGATGAAAAGTCTCCGATACATTGACTGCATCCTGTCCCGTCATGGCATCAACAACCAACAGGATTTCCAAAGGGGTAAGTCCTTCTTTGAGCCGACCCAGCTCGGACATCAACGCTTCGTCAATATGCAAGCGTCCGGCCGTATCAAGGATTACGTAATCATTTTGGTCCTGTGTCGCTTTCTTTAAAGCAGCACGGCCGATCTGCAGGGGATCTTCTTTCCCCATGCTGAACACGGGGATTTCCGTCTCCTTACCTAAAACTTCAAGCTGGTGAATCGCCGCCGGGCGATAGATATCCGCCGCCACCAAAAGGGGACGATGACCGTCACGGCGCAAACTCAAAGCAAGCTTGGCCGCACTGGTGGTTTTCCCCGAACCCTGCAAACCAACCATCATCACTACCTGGGGAGGCGGAGACGGCGTGGCAAGCTTGCTCTGGGTTTCCCCCATCAACCTTACCAGTTCTTCGTGAACAACCTTAATTACCTGCTGACCGGGAGAGAGGCTTTTGGTTACCTCCGCTCCAATAGCCCTTTCCTTCACAGCAGCGATAAAATCTTTGGCCACCTTGTAATTAACGTCCGCTTCCAACAGGGCCATGCGCACTTCACGCAGCGCTGTCTCTACGTCTTTTTCATTTAGTTTTCCCTTGCGTTTCAGCTTCTGAAATGTATCCTGAAGCTTTTCCGCCAGACCGCTGAATAACAAAATAAATCGCCCGCGGACGGGCTACCCTCCTTTAACACAACAATAACAGTTATACACTATTCCGGCCCTAAAGTAAATAGTTTTGGCAGTAGTCATTAGTCAGAATTCGGGAGTCAGAATAAAAAACTTGAATTTTGGTCTATCTGCCACCCGTTTTCTCACGCTGTCTTCATACTACTGATTCCTGACTCTACTGAATACAATCTTTTCTCTTTACTCTCCTGACTCCTGAATACTATCTTTACTCCTGACTCCTGACTACTATCTTTTCTCTTTACTCTCCTGACTCCTGACTACTATCTTTTCTCTTTACTCTCCTGACTCCTGAATACTTATTTCCCTTACCCTAGTAGCGCTTCGGCGAAGAGGAAAGGATCAAATTTTTGCAAATCTTCCTTTTTCTCTCCCAGCCCCACAAATTTCACCGGGATGCCCGTAAGATCTTTAATCGCGACAACAATCCCGCCGCGCGCCGTACCGTCAAGTTTTGTCAGGATAATCCCCGTAAGGGGGACCGCCTGTTGAAAATACTTTGCCTGGGCAATACCATTTTGCCCGGTCGTCGCATCAAGTACCAGCAGTATTTCATGGGGCGCCCCGGGAAGGGCCCTGTCGATAACGCGATAAATCTTCTTTATTTCATCGACCAGATTTGCTCTGGTATGCAACCGGCCGGCCGTATCACACAGGAGCAAGTCTGTCTTCCGTGCCACAGCGGCGCTCACCGCATCATAGATCACCGCAGAGGGATCACCGCCGGTCTGGTGCTTTACTATCCGGGCACCCACCGCATTGGACCATTCCTCAAGCTGTTCGATGGCAGCGGCGCGGAAAGTATCTCCCGCCGCCATAAGAACATCCTTACCTTCTGTACGGTAGTGATGGGCCAGTTTAGCGATGGTCGTGGTCTTACCGACACCGTTGACACCGAGCACCAGAAAAACAGTGGGAGGCGAAGGGGCATGGGATAAAGAGGCGGCATCCTGAGATTCCATAATACTTACAAGGAGCTCCTTAAGCATCTCCCGCGCCCGGGCCGTTTCTTTCACCCGGCCATCGCGCAGTTGCTGCTGCAATTGCCCAATTATTTTCATGGAGGTCTCTACTCCCACGTCGGCAGAAATTAAAACCTCCTCCAGTTCTTCATAAAATTCCCCGTCGATTTCATTCCTGGCAAACACTTGATTAAAACGGCCCTGCACAGCTTCCCTGGTGCGGCGCAGGCCATTTTTAAAAATATTCAGCATCGATTCTATCACCTGGCTTTTGAAAAGTTGAAAAGTTGGAAAGTTGGCTAGGCAAAAGATTTATTCATACCTACAAACCTTTTTCACTCAACGTTCCTCCTGCTTCTTGCTCTTCTTTTTTCCCGCATCTTACTTCTTTTTAGCTGCCCCTCC
>SKTJ01000123.1 GCA_007122565.1 Syntrophomonadaceae bacterium
TCCTCTGTTTCCACGATCAGCGGGTGGGAAAAACGGGGCTGCCTGATAGAGATGGAAATCATCGGCGGATCTGAGTTGACCACTCCCACCCAGGCCAGGGTAATAATATTGATCGTCCCGTCCTTACCCCCGCAGGAGATAAGAGCAGACGGCAGGGGAGCAAGAATGGTCTGAGGGCTTAATGTTTGCTTGGCCACTTAAAAATCACCTTCCTTTTAAATTTGGCGACATTACTTTCGTCCTCTTATATTACTATGCTTACCTGTTTTACCTTGCTTTAGTATATTTCTCTAATCGATGGTAATTTCCTCTTAAATTGCATGTGCAAAGAAATGAAAAAGACCGCCATTAAAAGGCGGTCGCATATGCTGAAGTTCAATAATAATGGAGCGGGTGATGGGAATCGAACCCACACGACTGGCTTGGAAGGCCAGGGCTCTACCAATGAGCTACACCCGCATGTATCGGTTGCTTTTGCTTTCATATTATACTCTCTTTCTCTTTGAAGTGCAAGTCACGCCAAAAGAAAGGCTGCCTTCCGGCAGCCAGGCTAAGCTACTAATAATGAAACCCTGGATTCAGAATACCCTCTCAACCTTGTGCAATAATTGTTATTGGTTTTTCCGTTCTTTTACGCTGACTCCTGAGAAGTTACTAATACTTACCTACCAGGTTATTTGATATGTACAGGAATCGGCACCTTTGCTGCGGCAGGGAGCGGAATCATCATGTTTAACCGTCACAAAAGCTGATGATGCAGGTTTAAATTTGCGGGCCACGGAGGTAACGATACCCCGATCAAATTCACAGGGATAGGGGTTTTGACAGACCATTACACCGTTTTTTTCACCCGTTTGCTTAAAATTATAATGTCCGATTTCACCATCTTTATGATTCATATGGTAAGCCATATCAATAGATGGAAGAGCTTTCTCAATGTTATCAATTTCCGGTGGCCACTGGGCATTTTCCGGAATTTTTTTGCCGATTTCAAAAAGAACTTTTGCGCCAATTTTTTCGGATATCTCTTTAAACGAATCCAGCCAGGCCTGCTGAGAATACCACTGGCCCGGTTGTGGATCGGCAATCCCTTTAGATGCCAGTATTTTGAGAGCCTGGGCTTTAAACCCCCCCATTCCAGCTACTACCGAAAGCACTGTTTCTCCGTTGACGCTGACTCCCGGTGCGAAAGCTTTAAACTGGGCCATAAAAAAACCTCCTCAAATTAATATTATCTATTGTAATATCCTCCATACTTCGCTTTAGTTTCCAAAAAATCCTGCTTAATCAAATGTTTTCAAAAAAGAATAAAGGTAACCGCTTGCGGGGACAGAATATATTAGAAAAACAAACCGCGGAGGTGTCCGGATGCTTGAGCAAAACACAAAAATGCAGGAGATCATGGAAACGGTGGCCGGATTAATGGCCCTGGCTGCCCGCACTGCACCGAAGGCGAAAGGTAAGGATTTTCTTGAGATAAAGATCCTCCAGGGAGAGGTGCTGCAAACCCTGGCAGACGGGATGGTGGAGTATGCCCAAAAAAAGGGAAAAGACAAAAAGTTTTTCGCCCGGGATGGGGAGAATGTGCGCCGATCTGAAGCAGTTCTTTTATTGTCACTGAACGAACCCATGCCTGCAGGCCTCAACTGCGGGGCGTGCGGCTTTGACCGCTGCAGCGATTTTAACGATCAACAACCAAAAAAGGAAGGTTCCGAATTTGCCGGACCGGTCTGTACCTGGAGGCAACTGGATTTGGGAATTGCCCTGGGCTCCGCCGCCAAGACGGCCTCTTTGCATAACGCTGACAATCGTATGATGTATACCATCGGTGCGGTTGCACGTGCCCTGAAATTGATTGCCGGTGAACTTGTGGTTGGTATTCCTCTCTCAGCCACGGGAAAAAGTATTTATTTTGACCGTTAGGCCGTGTCTATCCCAGCTTTTTTCAGCGATTTCCATTAACCGTTCATACTTTTCAACCGCATCGTTTAATTTTAAAACGGCCACATCAATGATCTCTTCCTCCGCATATTCAAAGTTTTGTCTGGCAATATCTAGTTCAATTTTCGCTTGCCTGACTTCTTTTATTAAGTCCGACATTAGCTTGACTCTCCTTTTAACATAGGCAGTGTTTTTGATTAATGCCTTATCGTTACGACTGGTACTGGTGCGCGAACCACTGGGGAAGTAATTATGAAAACCCGAGTAAATCTTTCCACCAACAATACCCACGAACAAATATAAAGTTATCACCATGAAGGGGGAGTAGCTAGTTGCTGTCCAGGGGGCAAAAGAAAGCAAACCCAGCGTCATTAAAGAGCTATAAACGGCACTGATTACTCCACCTTTGAATCCCCAGTAATAGATACTGCCTCCGATAACAGCAAGGACCATAGAAATGATTGCTTTTTCCGTGGGGAGCACTTCAAGAATAATGAGGCCGGGCATAAAAAAAGTAATAATAAGCAGGAGTTTGCCCAGTACAGGTTTTGTGATCATATTTTCCATACAAAAATCCCCCTGTCGGCATATGTTGAAACGGTAAACATTCATCCTATCTGCCTAACCGCCGTGCAACAAACAATATTGATAACAACCTGTATTCTCTTCTTAAATAAAAATTCCTTTGTTGTAATATGTCTTATTTTGTGGAATATGGAAATTTTTATTAATTTTTGTTAATATAGGATTTTATGGAGCAGATTATCAGTAAAACAAGCATTGGAGGAATATGCTCTGAAAGAAACATACCAGCCTCCGGAAGTAATAGAACGAACGAAGGGAAACGAGGGTGAGCTGCAGCTGCAGCGACGCGGGGTGGATTTTGAGTTGATCTATAACGGTGTTTTCCTGATGGCCACCTACAATGGGAGCGGGGAACGGGAGATGGTACGGGCGGCCCTTAGGCCCTGGGAAGAAGCTCCGCAAAGGGAAGGGAATCACTCCTTACGCATGGGAAATGACCGGCAGCCCTTTTTACGGGTACTGATGGGTGGACTCGGTTTTGGCCTGGGACTGGAGGAGACCCTCCGCTCCCCTCTGGTGGAAAGGGTGGACCTGTTGGAACTGGAAGAGGCGGTGATTCGCTGGAACCGGGGGGTATTGCGGGAGGTAAATGGCGCCGTCCTGGAAGACGCGCGGGTTAAGGTTCATATGGAGGACTTGGTACATTTCCTGCGGAGCGGGATAAAAGATGAAAAGCAGAAAATTCTTTACCACGCCATCGTACTGGATACGGATAACGGTCCGGACTGGCTGAGCCGTAACGCCAACCGATTTCTTTACGACACCACGGGAACGACCCTGCTGAAAGAACGGTTGTTGCCGGGCGGGACCCTCTCAGTTTGGTCCGCATCACCGGTCCCCGCATATTATACTCTCCTGCAACAGCACTTCCCCACTGTACGTGAATTAAAATCGTTAGAGAAGACAGGCCGGAACTCCTATTATTATCTGGCCATTTCTGGCCATTAAAGGCAGGGAACGCCCCCGTGGCGTTCCGCATAAAACGTTGCCCATAA
>SKTJ01000074.1 GCA_007122565.1 Syntrophomonadaceae bacterium
CCGGTGTCACCGGCGGCGCAGCCGACAAACAGTCCGTAACCGCCGCCCAGCATGACTAATTCTTCAATTAGCTCGGCAATGCAGCGGCCTGCAGTCGGTCCCTGCGGGTGGCCGAAAACCATTGGGCTGCCGTAGTTGTTGAAGGTCATGGGATCGAGATTCATCTTTTTGGACATATAGACATCATTGGCAACAAAGGGGTTGTGCGTTTTAATCGCCTTCATATCCTTAACGGTAAGGCCTGCTTTTTTCAGGGTGTACTCCGCAGCCGGTACCGGTGCGGCAGCCATAAAACCCTTGTCTACCCTGCTGAAACCATAGGAGATAACCTGAATCTCCACATTCTTGTCGGCGCTCAGTTCCTGTGCTTTCTCCCGGCTGGTAACAATAAATGCGCAGTTGCCGTCGGCGGGATGGGTCTGGGAACCAAAACTGTGCACGCCACCGGGGAGAACAGGTTTGAGAGATAACATGGTTTCCTTCGATGTGGGTGTAATCCCTTCATCGGCTTCCAGCATACCCATTTTCTTTTTGCTGATCTTAAACTCCAGGGGAAACATATAGCGCTTCTGAAATTCCCGGTCATTGGCCAGGGCTTCACTGTATTGCTCATAGCGCCGGTAGGCCACTTCGTCACAGAGTTCTTTGGTAATTCCTTCAACGGAGGCAGCAGCATTTTCCGCCGTCTTAATCATGGGCAGTCCCACCCAGGGATCTGAGTTGAAGTTGTCCATGATCCAGTTCTCCGAGATTACCTGGCCACCGGGCCCGTTTGGGTTGGGCCAGACCGTGTGTGGTCCGTTGGATGTGCGGTCTGTCATCAGGCAGAAAGCCAAATCGAAGTTCCCTGTTTCCACACTCATTGCTGCCAAATTTATGCAGGTGGTGGAGGTTGAGCACGCCTGGGAGATATGCACCGCAGCCACCTTGTCCGCTCCCAGCATGGCACCGGCCCAGGGGGATGAGTAGAAGGTGTGATGCTGCCCCACTGTTTTTCCAAAAATAACGTAATCGATCATTTTAGGGTCGAAATTTTTCGTGGCGAGCCACCGTTTGGCTGTGTTTGCTCCCAGTTCAATAGCATTTTCATTCTGCAGGCTGCCCTGCCAGCGGGAAAAAGGCGAACTGTAATAACCGCGGAAAGGAATATACGCTTTTGTATACATTAAAAAAACCTCCTTAAAATAAATACAAACTGTTACAACACCACCGCGCAAGATGTCTCCGCTGTGATACTACACCTCCCCCTGTGCATGCCTAAAGACAGTAGTGCCGGCAGCCCGGTAAACCGTTATTAGTAGAAATCCTTCAGAGCTTCTCAATACTATACAGAATTCGCTACTCAAGGACTTTTTTCCTGCTACCTATTTCTTTAAAACAAAACGAAGTCCTTTTCGTCTTTATTGTGTTATAATGCTACCAACATATTAACGACAGCCTATTACTAACAAAGGAGATTGGAGGAACTTACTTTGAATAATATTATTATTGATCTGCGCAGCGATACTGTCACTCTCCCCACTGCAGAAATGCGAAAGAAAATGGCAGGGGCAGCAGTGGGAGATGATGTTTTTGGCGAAGATCCCACTGTTAACCGGCTGGAGCAGGAAGGGGCTGCCCTTGTGGGTAAAGAAGCGGCTATTTTTCTTCCCTCCGGCACCATGGGCAACTTAGTAGCGGTGCTTAGCCATACATCACGGGGCGATGCGGTACTATTGGATAAAGAAAGCCATATTTTCTGTTATGAAGCCGGAGGTTCCTCCCTTGCCGGGGGTGTGCAGCTTTGGCCCATGAGAGGACTGCACCACGGAGCCGTTTTAAAAATAAAAGAAGCGGTACGGCCACCCAATATTCACTTTGCTCCTGCCCGGTTGCTTTGCCTGGAGAACACCCATAACCGCCAGGGAGGCACAATCATGCTTCCGCAGGAACATGAAAAAATCTACCACATTTCCCACGAGCTGGGTCTTAGCGTACACCTGGACGGGGCGCGCATCTTTAATGCAGCCGCAGCTCTTAATTGTCCCGCAACCGATTTTACCAGCTGGTGTGATTCGGTAATGTTCTGCCTCTCAAAGGGGCTCGGTGCCCCCGCCGGTTCACTGCTGGCCGGCTCCGCCTCTTTTATTGAGAAGGCCAGGCGTAACCGTAAACTGTTGGGAGGAGGGATGCGCCAGTCCGGCATTTTGGCCGCGGCAGGGCTCCTCGCCCTGGAACACCGCCACAGCCTGTCTGAGGACCACCGCCGTGCCCGGGAATTGGCCCGAGGTCTGTCTGCCCTGGCAGGTTTGGCAGTGGACCAGCCGCTCACTAATATATTGATCTTGCACACCAGCAAAACAGGTTTAAACCCCGGGGAGTTTTGCGACCTGTTGGCAGAAAGGAACATTAAAGCCTTCCCTTTCGGTGAAGCCTGCGTACGCATGGTCACCCACCGGGACATTGACGACAGTGCTGTGGAACGGGTAATTCATGCTGTGAAAAAAATAGTTTAAAGTTGAAAGGTTGGAAGGTTGGAAGTCAGTCTGAAGTTACTTTCCGATGTCAAAAGTCAAAAGACTAAAATCTTTCGACTTTCTTTTACAACATCCGCTCGCGCATGAGCACAAAGATGAAACCCACGATCTCATCTTTAATCCGCTCCGATACATCATCATACTCAATAGCATGGCGAAAACGGACTGTCCGTTCCGGCTGGCTGGGGGCGATCCAAACCACCTTCCCTTTAACAAAGAGGGTCTTTTCCTTTTTCTTACTCTTCAGGAAGAGCCTCATAAGCAGCACAGTACCGATAGGCATCCACTCGGGGGCCACAAGCAGCAGGCCACCGCCGCTGATATTAGTAATCATTGCTTCCACCGGTTCGCCCATCGAAGCTGCCATCTCTTCCAAAGCCAGGGAATTTTTCTTTGGAATAGCACTTTTAATTATATCCTTATGCTCATCCTCAGTCTGGGGCTCAGAATGCACCTGAGGCATCTTTTCCTTTTCAATCCACGGTCTTTTTAAAATCCAGTAATGGGCATCAAAAACACATGGAAAGCGGAAAAATTCACGGCGCTGTACCTTGTGCACTTCATCGGGCCAGCCAATAAGGTAAAGAGGTACCCGCTCCCCCTCATGATACTCCAGAAAGGGGCTGCTAAAGTAATAAAGAGTATCCTTAAGGTAAAGGCGGAAATCCCAGGTCGAATTTTCAGCCATGTATAACTGCTCTTGTTTGCACAAAGGTATGCCAATGGCAATATAATCTTCATGGACTCCCTGGATGATACTCTTATAATAGATTTCCTGCCCCGGTTCGAATACCTCCAGCAGCAGGTTTTCCCTAAATACACTCCGGATATTCATTATGTACCTTCCCATTTTCCTATACTTATAAATACATCTATTTTAAAATATACCATAGTTTGCAGAAAATTAACAATGGCAATTTGCTGGTATTAACCATTTCTCTCCCCCGTTCATAATATAGCCTTAGCTAAAGAATGAACAGGAAAGAAGTGGTAATA
>SKTJ01000046.1 GCA_007122565.1 Syntrophomonadaceae bacterium
AGGAGTCAGGAGTCAGCATAAAAGAAGCCAGTAAAATGCAGGGGAAACCCGGGCAAACATTTATGAAACTCATGCTTTTCCTTTCCAACTTTCCAACTATCCAACTTTCCAACTTTTTCCTCCGCTAATAACTGTAAAGCAGCGGCAAAGGATCCACGGGACGTCCGTCATCCCTTATTTCGAAATATAAGACAAATTCGCCTTCCGCCTGCTCAACCCCGGTGTATCCAATGGCTTGCCCCTGCTCCACGGTTTCCCGCTCCTCCACCAATATTTCTTTTAGATAGTTATAACATGTCTCAATCTTTCCCTGGTGCTCCAGAACCAAATGAAAACCACCCCCGGGCACTCTGTTAATTTCTTTAACAGATCCTGCCGCAGCAGCGTGAACAGAACTTTCGCCAGGCGTGCTGAACAAGAGACCATAAGACATTTTAAGATCCCCGTAAGCATCTTCAAAAAGACCAAAATTTCTTACCAGTTCTCCCTCGAGGGGCACATTAAACATAAGACGTGGTACTTCCGTGTCTCCAGTCTGAAGATCAGCAACAGGAGCGATAACAGGTGCTTCCAGTCCATCTTCCACACTGCCCGTCCACAACCGCTGCAGCGTTGGCATCACTTCCTGTCCCACGTTGCCGAAATCCGTCTCCCAGGTTGTCAGATGATTAATATTTTGTAAAATAGCTGCGGTAAAAGGCAATTTGATAAAGGTGAGGGCATAGACCACCAAAATAACCAACAATATCAGAGCCAACTTTGGAAACAAATAGTAATGCATCTGCCACAGCGCAGAAAAAGGATAATACGTTAACAGATTTCTTTTTCCATTGATTTCTTTTGGTTCGTACCAATCTCTCTGTTGCTCTTTCATACCGGCGTATTCCTCCAGGCGTGCCCGCAGGTCCGTAAATGGAATACCCTGGTTTTTCTTTTTTAAGACCATGATCTCGCTCCCTCCACTCCTAATGCCTGTACCATTTATATTCCGGGCAATGTCCTTTTATGCCGCTCTCAAGAAGCTTGTCCTGATTAAATGCAGATGTCAGAAGTCGGATGTCAGTGAGCCGGAAAAAGCTGTCCCGACTGTACAAGGGGCCGGACGACCCTGTCGGCCCGCCTATGTTACTCTTAAATAATACAGTGGAGTAACCGGACCAGGCTTCCCACATGCAAATAAGAATGGCCGGATATTCGTCTTTCTCAGGTTTTATCTTTTCCTTTCCAACTTTCCAACTTTCCAACTTTTTTTCTCATAAAAATAAGCCGCCCCTGGTTTGGACAGCTCATGGGAAACGCGTATATCCAATGCGTCATTCTGTATTCTTAATACTTGTTAGAATTGTATCTTATGCCTTCGCATTCCCACATTAAGCACAACGCCAATGGAAAGCATATTTAACATCATGGAACTGCCTCCGTAACTCATAAACGGCAACGGCAGTCCGGTAACAGGCATAACGCTAATTGTCATTCCGATATTGACAAGAATCTGGAAGGTAAACATGGTAGCCACTCCGGTGCAGAGCAAAGCGCCGAAACTATCCTTGGAGTAGGAACCGATCTTAAGAATGCGGTAAATCAGCCAGAAATACAGTGCCAGCAAAACCACAGCACCGATTAAACCCAACTCTTCACCAAGGACGGAGAAGATAAAATCGGTGTGCTGCTCCGGTAAGAATTGCAAGCGCGCCTGTGTTCCTTCATATAGGCCTTTTCCCATGATACCTCCGGATCCGATGGCAATCATGGACTGCATTAACTGATAGCCGTAACCGAGCGGATCCATTTCCGGATTAATAAAAACGAGTAACCTCATTCTTTGGTAATCCATAAGCCGGGACCAGAGCAGGGGCAATAAAGCCATGCCGGCAGCGGTAAAAATGGCCATATTGCGCAAAGGAACCCCGGCCATATAGAGCATCCCAAAAAATATAACAATAAATACCAGGGCCGTTCCCAAATCCGGTTGCATAAATATAAACCCAATGGGTGGTAAAATATGCAGGAAAAAGGGCCAGGCATCAAACAAGCCGGCCATTCGATCTGCATTATCCACCAGCAAACGGGCCAGGGTGATTATAACAATCAGCTTGGCCAGTTCCGATGGTTGAAAATCAAAAAATCTTAATTCAATCCAACGGGAAGTACCGTCCACATCTTTACCGATAAAAAGAACAAGACCCAGGAAAACAAGGTTAAGCGTGTAAAAATACCATGACCAACGGTAGAAATTAATATAATCAACACTGATTACCAAGAGGACCATCGCCAGACCAATACCAATCCAGGTAGTCTGTCTGCGTACGTGAAACAGGGGATCGCTGCTGATGAGCCCCTGCGTGGCACTACTGAGGACGATTAAGCCATAGCAGCAGAGAGCCAGCGTAAGCAAAAGGAGTAAAAAATCAAAATTCTTCAGCAAGCGGCGATCGAACATGTTGGTTTTTCCTTTCCCGGAATCAGGAGGTGATGTCCTCTTCCTCAGGGTCTTCAGGCATAATGTTGAAATATTGCTCCAGAATCTGCCGTGCCACAGGAACAGCCGTCGTCCCCCCTGTTCCGCCGTGCTTAACAAAAACGGCCAGGGCAATCTCTGGATTGTCCGCCGGGGCATAGGCAACAAAAAGACTGTGGGAGGGGATGCTGGTACCGCTGCCGGCAGCTTGGGCGGTGCCTGTCTTTCCGGCGATGCTTACGGGAAAATCAGCAAGACGGCCGGCTGTTCCACCGGGAAGGGCAGCCCTTATCATTCCCAGCTGGATTCTTTCCCAGGTTACCGGATTAGCTTCCAGTTGGTGGAGAATCTCCGGTTCGGCCATCTTTAATACCTCGCCCCCACTGTCAACGATCTTTTCCACCAGGTAAGGGCGGTAATGGGTCCCCCCATTTGCAACCATGGCAGTATAATTGGCAAGCTGCAGCGGGGTGATGCTCTGAAAACTCTGGCCAATGGCCGCATCCATTGTCTCTGCCGGATACCAGGGTTCGTTATAGACATCCCGTTTATACTCCCGGCTGGATACAACACCCCTGCGCTCACCAAAGATATCCGTCAGACCCACCGGGCTGCCAAAACCAAACTCCCGCGTATAATGGGCGAGACTGTCAATACCGACGCGCAATCCCATTTCATAAAAGAAAACGTTACAGGATTTTGTAATCGCCTCCACAATATTTAAGGGGCCATGCGCTGTTCCACGAAAACAGGATTTAGTTGCACCGTAACGGGTAATGGACCCGGAACAGTAAACCCTGTCGCTTGGGCTCACCACCCCTTCCTCCAGGGCAGCCAAAGCGGTAACCATTTTAAAAACAGAGCCTACGGGGTAAGCTTCTTCGATAGTTTTATTCACCAGCGGGCGGAGGCGCCGGTCACCCTCTAATATGGAAAAGTCCCGGTGAAATGTATTAAGATCATATGAAGGAATGCTGGCAATGGCAAGAATGCGCCCGCTTTGCGGATCCAGGGCAACGGCGGCAGCTTCCCCCGCATATGCATTCCCTTCATCCACTACCAACCGCTCCACCGCTTCGGCAAGGGCCCGCTCCACCGCGAGCTGCAGCGGAATATCAATAGTCAGATAAATATCGTGCCCCGGTTGAGGATCCACCCTTTCAAATTCAGCGATCGCCTGGCCCGTGGAATTGATCTCAACCTGAATTCCCCCGTCTATGCCCCGCAGGAAAGGTTCCCAGGCCATCTCAATCCCTGCCTGCCCTACCAGCTCTCCGATGCGGTACCTATAATCATCATGCTGTTGCCAGTAATCCTCCACCCAGGCAGCCACAGTTCCCTCGCCGAGGTAACCGAGAATGTGGGAGGAGAAGTTGCCATAAACATAATTGCGGATCGGCTGCACCTCAATCAACACCCCGGGCAACTCCATCCGCTTCTCTGCAATTGCGGCAACAATCTGCATGGAAACGTCCGTTTTAAGGCGGATCGGCAGGTAGCGGCGATAATACTGGGATCTGATTTTATCTCTGATCTCTCCCTTTTCCATATGCAGCAAATTTGTCAGATAGGCAATCGTTTCATCGCTGTAACCATCGCCCAGATCGACCAAAGATACGGTAAAACCGGGGCGGTTAGTAACAATCTGCTCGCCATTACGGTCAAAGATTTCACCCCGTGGTGCGGTAATGGGAAGAATACGCAGGCGGTTTTTCTCCGCCCGTGTCCAGTAACTATCATACTGGATAACCTGCAGGTAAGCCAGACGGGCACAGAGCAAAAGAAAAACCAGCAGTAGTAGCGAGATAAAGAACCGTGTTCTTTTAAGCATTTTCTTGTCCATAAAAGCAACCCTTTCACTGCTTACTTGCTAAAAAAATATCCTTTTTGATCAAAATGGTATAACAGGGAGTAAATAGGGATAGTCAGCATAAGGTGATAAACTGCTTTAGGTAGGAAGAGTACATCCATGAGGTAAAATAAATCCCCGCTGCTTCCCCAAAATATTAATCGCAGGAAAAAGATGATAAACTCATGCACAAATGTGGCCATGAAGACAACAAGCATGGGTCCGGCAAGCTGGTCTTTATAAACCTCACGTGCAGTTATGCCCGCCAGATAAGCTACAACCATCTTGGCAAGGGCAAAAAACCCGAGGGCTGGACCGAAGAAAAGATCCTGAAGCAAACCTGTTAACAGACCTAACACGATACCCTTCTTCTCTCCCCAGAGAAAAGCAAGACAGGTTACAAGGACCAGTAGCAGATCAGGCATATTGAATCTCGTAAAAATAACGCCCAGCAAAGAACCTTCAATAACCAAGATCAATAGGCTTAGCAGGAATACGATCAGATAAGGGGAAAGTGTGTTCTTATTGTCCAGTTCTTTCAAGGCATTTCATCCTCATTGTCTGACTGTCTTCCCGGCATTAATTCAATAACAATAAATACTTCTTCCAGCCGATTAAAATCAACGACAGGTCTAATCGTGGCTTGCTGCAGCAAACCGTACTGGTCAGGTCCCGTTTCCAGAAGATGGCCAATAATCAGTCCTTTAGGGAAAACACCGCCAAGACCTGCTGAGATAACCGTATCTCCCGGCTGAAGATTAGCCTCAGGCGGAATATTGACCATACGTAAGTAGCCCTTTTCCTCAGGAAAACCCTCCACAATTCCCACCGCTCCAGGCTCCCGTGTACGCTGTATCAGGGCACTAACAGCCCGCCTTGAATCGGTAAGCAAGAGCACCTGGGAGGAGTGGCGGGAGACTTTAGCCACATTACCAACCAGGCCTTCAGACGTAACAATAGCCATATCCTTCTCCACGCCATCAGCATAACCTTTGTTTATAGTGATCGTCTCAAACCACTGGCTGGGATCCCGGGCAATCACCTGGGCAGGCAAAAGTTCATATGAAACACGCTCCTTGAAGTCAAGCATCTCCCGCAGCCGGTAATTTTCTTTTTGCAGCTCTACAAGCTGGTAGTGCAGGTTATCGCGCGCCGCCAACTCCTTTTGCAGCATTTTCTTCTCCTCAATAAGCCTGTTGTGATCCATAATCACCTCAAAAAAACGATAGGTGCGCCATCCCACTTGAGAAAAAAACCCTTGCACAGGTGAAAGACCAGCCAGCAGCAGATCTTCGGCAAAGGTGTAACGGGAACGATAATCCCCGGTAAAGTGGATGGCCGAAAGGAGCAGGATTATCAGACTCAAAAAAATAAAAAACTTGCGGGCCGATTGGTCCACTATGTCCACTCCCACTATCTTTAGCTATTCTGCCCGTTAAAATTTTTTGTGCGGGGTGATGGAAACCCGCTTTAAAAGTTCGATGGCTGTCAGTGATTTTCCGGCACCGAGAACCACACAATCCAACGGGTCTTCCGCAGTGTAAACAGGCATCCCCGTCTCCTCGGCAATCAACTTGTCCAATCCTTTCAACAGGGCCCCGCCACCGCTCATCACAATCCCTTTTTCCATAATATCAGCCGCCAGTTCCGGCGGTGTCCGCTCCAGAGTATTCTTAATCGTCTCCACAATAGCACTTACGGGCTCGGCAATAGCTTCCTGAATCTCGGTGGAGGTGATGCTTAAAAGTTTCGGCAAGCCCTTTACCAGATCGCGGCCACGGATCTCCATGCGAGCTTCGTCGTCCAGACGATAGGCAGAACCAATGTGAAGCTTTATATCCTCTGCCGTACGCTCCCCGATCATTAAATTATATGCTTTCTTAATATAATTAACAATCGCTTCGTCTATCTCATCCCCACCAACGCGGATGGATTTGCTGGTTACAATGCCGCCCAGAGAAATAACAGCTACCTCGGAAGTTCCGCCTCCGATATCCACGATCATACTGCCCGTAGGGTCTTCCACAGGCAAACCGGCACCGATGGCTGCAGCCATGGGCTCCTCAATCAGGAAAGCCTCCTTAGCCCCTGCCTGTTTGGTGGCATCAAGTACTGCCCGCTTCTCCACCTCGGTGACGCCGGAAGGAACACAGACTACCACCTGGGGTAAAAAGAGGGCACGGCGCCGATAGGCCTTGGAGATAAAATGCCGCAGCATAGTCTGGGTAACATCAAAATCGGCAATCACTCCGTCCTTCATCGGTCGGATCGCCACAATATTTCCAGGCGTGCGCCCGATCATTTTTTTTGCCTCTTCGCCAACAGCCAGAATGGAACCGGTATCACGGCGAATGGCTACCACAGAAGGTTCACGCAGGATAATGCCTTTCCCCCTGACGTAAACCAGGGTGTTTGCCGTCCCCAGATCTATACCAATATCTCTGGAAAATACGCGCGATAAAAAGGCCATAATAAGATTTTCCCCTTTCTCCTCTTGTGTTCTTCTTGAGTTCATTTGTATCTACAGTCCCGCATTTTTCCAGATGGATTATACCAGCCCTGACGACAGGGCGCAAGTTATCATCTTTTCCTATTTTAGAATAAATTTACTGTCATGGTAAATTAATCTTCCATTATCCCTTTCTCTTTAAAACTGAAGTAACTGTTTTCTCCAATAACAATATGGTCGAGAACCTTGATACCGAGAATTTTACCACCTTCAACCAGCCTTTTGGTTACCTCAAGATCTTCCCGGCTCGGTGAAGGATCGCCACTGGGGTGGTTGTGCACGAGGATTAAAGCGGCGGCACTTTTTTTTACAGACGGGTTAAAGATCTCCCGCGGGTGAACAATGGAGGAGTTGAGGCTACCCACAGAGATATCTTCCACTGAGATTACCTGGTTCTTGGTGTTAAGTAAAATGATCTTAAAATATTCCTTCTTATAATAGCGCATCTCTTCCTTAAGGAAAGCCGCTACCTCCTGCGGCGAAGTAAAAGCGGCATTAGCAGGCTTTAACGAGGCACCTATGCGTCGGCCCAACTCCAGTGCTGCCTTGATCTGAACGGATTTGGCCAGCCCCATACCTTTGATCTGCTGCAACTCCTCCAGGGTATATTCAGGTAAAAAGCGCAGGCCGCCGGCCTGATACAGAATTCGCTCCGCTAAGTGAATCACCGTCTCATTTTTATAGCCTGTCCGCAGGATAATGGCAAGCAGTTCTGTGTTGGAAAGCTTGTCCGCACCAAACTCCTTCATTCTCTCCCGGGGCCGTTCTTCCTGAGGTAAATCCTTAATCGTTAATTTTTTCTCCGTTCTAATCTCCTCCCTTATGCCAGAGGGGCCAACCCAACTCACAAAACATAAGGGCCAAGCGTGCCAGCGGAAGGCCTACAACGTTGAAGTAGCATCCTTCAATACGTTCCACAAAAACAGCACCCTGCCCCTGGATCCCATAAGAACCGGCCTTATCCAGCGGCTCTCCAGTGGCAATATAAGCATGAATCTCCGTTCCGGTAAAAGAACGCATCCAAACCCGTGTCTCTTCTTTCGCCGTCAGCGACCGATTTCCCTGCAAAAGTGCAATACTTGTAAGCACCCGGTGTGATTGTCCGCTGAGCGATTGCAGCATAGCGGCTGCTTCGGCCTCGCTGCGGGGTTTGCCCAAAATTTTTGTTCCCCGTACAACTATCGTGTCCGCTCCCAGGATCAAATCCCCGGGATAACGCTTTTGCACACTGCGCGCCTTGGCCAGGGCAATCGCCTCAACCATTTTTTCATCGCTGAGCGGCGGCTCAGGATAGTCACTTTTTACTATCTCAAAAGGTTGGCCGATCTGTCTTAATAATTGGGCGCGGCGCGGCGAAGCCGACGCAAGTATTAATCTTTTCAAATTATACTGACCTCTGTACTATTGATTTTTCCCAAGCAACGGTGGCCATGGCGATCCGCCCTCGATTCATGTCTTTGTCTTTCTTGCATCTTGTTTCCTGCTTCTTGCTTCTTGAATTTCCTTGCCTCTTGAAACTATCTTCTTCCTTCTCATTTCTTGCCTCTTGCCTCTTGAATCTTGCTTCCTGCCTCCTGCCTCCTGCCTCTTGCCTCTTGCTTCTTCCCTCCTACCTCTTGCTTCTTGAATCTTGTATCTCCCAGGTCGATATGGGCAATGGCTTTCAGTAATTGATGGGCCACAAGCCCAGTGAATATACCTGTGGGGACAGCCAGCAGGAGCAAAAAGGGCAAATAACCCCGGAAGAGCATCATATTCTGTACAATCAAAGCTGCCAGGGCGAGCTGCACAATATTGAACGTCACTGCCCCCGCAAGGCTTACCGAAACTAAGCTAACCTTTTCCCGGAGATAAATGGGGAAAAACAGAGCCATGGCCAAGCTGCTCATAATTGCACCGCCAAGGCTAAGGTAAAAACCGAATCCCAGGAAAGCGCCGGTAATCATACTGCCAATTACGCTGCGCAACACTGCTACTGTGAGAGCGCTGCCCCACCCGTAAAGGGCCAGGGTAATAAGGGTAATTATGTTCGCCAGTCCAAGTCTGGCACCAGGTACGGGTATAGGCAGGGGAAGCGCCGCTTCCACCGTGTGCAAAGCGACAGCAAATGCGACTAAAAGAGCAAGGTAGACCAGGCGAAATGTTTTATTCTTACGCATGATTTATCATCCTATATAATCATCAGTCTGTCATGATCTCGACTTGACCTTCCAAACCGTTTGTATATACTAGTTCTCCACTGTTATCCATCAAAATAGCATCAACCCCGGGGAGACTTTCCACCAGAGCCAACCCTTTTTCCACACCAAGCACAAAAATAACCGTGGAGAGAGCATCGGCTGTCATGGTATCGGTTGCCACCACGGTCACACTGGAGAGTTCATACGCCGGCATCCCTGTGAAGGGGTTTATGATATGATGATAACGTTGCCCTTCCTCTTCGAAAAACCGCTGGTAATCCCCGGAAGTGGCCACACTGCCCTCCTCCATGGTAATTATCGCCAAAAAGCGATCCGGGTTATCAGGATCCTGAACGGCGACACGCCAGTCTTCTCCCGAAGGCTTGCGCCCCTTGATACTGATATCACCACCCGCATTGATAAAAACGGCCGATGTTGATTCCTGGGCGCTCTCCTGCCCCCGGTCCACGATATAGCCTTTGGCAATACCGCCCAAGTCCAGTCGCATCCCCGGCACGGGCAGAAAAACACTCCCCTTTTCTTCATCGATCTCCACCAAACGGTAGTTCACCAGTTCCCGGGCCCGCGCCAACTCTTCCTGCGCAGGTACGGCAGGGAAATCCCCGCCAAAACCCCATACCTCAAGCAGAGGTGCTACCGTTGGGTCAAATGCTCCGTCACTCAACTCGGCAAATTCCAGGGCACTGCGCAGCACAAAAATTGTCTCCGGATTGACCTCCACTGCTTCTCTGCCTGCAGCCTCATTGATACGATGCAGATCACTGCCCGTAGCTTCGCGGCTTAAAATTTTTTCCAGGCGCTGCATCTCGGCAAACATTTCTGCAATGTCAGTTTGTGCCACCTGCGCAGAAGGATGATAGTAGGTAATATCCACCTGCGTGTCCATAAAAAACACAGTCCTGGTGTGCTTCTTTTCTTCCTGTGCTGCGCATCCCATCAGACTTGTTAGTGCCGGTAACATTAGTGCAGCAACAAGCACATAAACTGTTACCACTCTATATTTTATCTTCATATTTTAAAGGAGTTAATAACACCTTTCCCTCTTTTCTAACAAAAATTGCAAATCCAATCAATGTTAATATGGTAGCACTTTTAAAAGGGTTAATCAAGTTACGCAAGCAGCAGATTTAACCACATTTTTTGTAACCATTCATTAATACTGACTCCTAACTCCTGACTCCTGACTCCTGACTCCTGAGCAGTTTCTATTCCTAGAAAGCCACCAGGCCCCGGGCGAAAAATAATAGCACGAAAATAACCAGACCCAGCATCACAGCAAGTAGCAGTGAATCGAAGCTAAGGTTACGAATATTCCACTCCAGAGGACTTAGGCTGGCAAGACGAGCCTTTCTTTTGGTCGTATCTGCATCGTCTTTTTCATCAGTTGTTTCGCCGGGCGGCAACAGTTCGTTATCGTTTTTCCTATCCACAAGACGCCTGGCGGTGGAGCCGGCTTTCTCATAACCGCGGTCCAGTGCACCATCCAGTTCGCTGGTCCGCTTGGTCAGGTCCCGGGCATATTCCCCGGCTCGCTCATAACCCTTATCCAGTGCCTCATCCAAGTCGCTGGTCCGCTTGGTCAAATCCCGGGCATACTCCCCGGCCCGTTCATAACCCTTATCCAGCGCCCCATCCAAGTCGGCAGTTCGTCCCGCCAGACCCCGTGCCGCCTTACCGGTGGCACTATAAGCCTGATTAAGGGTATCGTCCACCTGTCTAAAACTCTCCACAAGCGTGCGGACCTTGTCACCTGAATGGCTGTAAAAGCTGTCTACTCCATGGTCGAAAGCGCTGCAATAGACGCTTAAATTAAGAAATTTTGCGGCCAGGCCATAATAAAAACGGTTTATCCCCTGATCCAAGCCACAGCCGCTGCGTAAAAGAATTCTATAGCTCAGGGAGACCAGGGGAGCAAGAAGCAGGTATTCAATGCTTAACCAGCGCGGCAGCGGACGGGTAAGCAAACGTAGCCGCACCACAGGCAGATATAACAAAAGGCCGAGCAACAAAACCATCAAAGAAGCTTCCAGAGGAGCATTGTCAAAGAAAAGAAACCCTGTAATATGCTTGATGCTGTAGGGCTCAAAAGTAAAGCCCGCTGCCGAAGTGAGGACAAAGCCCTCCACAAAATAATTCGGAAATAAACCTACTGCCAACATCAGGGGAATAAGCAGTGCAAAGGGCAGATACAGCAGGAAGGGAGGACGCCTTTTCAATACTGCATCGGGGCTTGCGCCTCCGAAAACTCCCAGAAAAAATTTCAGGTAATAACAGAGCGTCAGGGCACTGCCCAGCATGAAAACCTTTTCTGCAATATAGATATGGATGCCGCCATAATGATGATAAGCTTCCAACAAAGCATCGTGAATCAGCGTTTTGCTGATATATCCGTTAAAACCGGGAATACCGGTTATTGCCAGCATAGAAATTACAAATAAGACACCTGCCACTGGTATTTTTCTCTATAACCCCCCCAGTTTTTGCATATTCAGCTCACCACAACAGTAATAAACAATCCCGGCAATCAGAATGAATGACACCTTGAAGAGCGTATGATTAAAAGCATGCAGCACCGCACCGCTGTAACCCATTGCCTCCTCCAAGCCGAACAGGTAAGCCCCGGCCCCGATGCCGGTAATAATATAGCCCATCTGGCTAACCGAACTGTAGGCCAGCAATTTCATGATGTTGTCCTGCTGCAGCGCCATAATCGCACCTGCCACCATCGTAATCAACCCTAACCACATGACCGGGTAGCCGGCGGCGCGGGCAAAATTAAAATGTTCTCCTATCCCCAGAGAGGTGGGGGTTAAAATGACAAAAAATAATCGCAGAAGCCCGTAAACGCCCACCTTGATCATAGCTCCCGAAGAAAGGGCGTTGACTGCAGCCGGAGCGGCACTGTAAGCCCGCGCTATCCAGAGGTGCAACGGTACGACTACCGCCTTAATACCAAAACCGATGAAAAGACAGGCAAAGATTAAGGGGAGATTTGCATCACTGGTTGCTAATTTATCCATTAATGGAACCAGTTCCACCGTACCGGTGGCGTTGTAGATGGCAAGAATACCTAAAAGCATCACCAGACCACCGGCCAAACCCATGTACAGGGTAAAAAGACCGGCTGCCATAGCCTCCCGATTGCGGCGAATGATCACCAGGATGAAAGAGCTGAACGTCATCAGTTCAAAGAATAAAAACAGGCTGATCAGATCTCCCGTAAGCACCACCCCAAGACAGCTTCCGAGCGTTATCAGTGAAAAGGGGAAATAAATTTTCCGTTGCTCTTCATCTTCTATGGCAGCATGGGCAAATAACATAGCCGCCATCCAGGCCAGGGAGATAAGTGTAGCAAAGATAAAGCTCAGATAGTCGGCACGAAAAAGTAATCCCACACCCATCAGCTCGGAAAAAGGATGCTCCAGGACCCCACGCTGCAGCAGTGGATAAAGGGAAAGGACGACCATTAAATTAAGGGCACAGGCAGCTAAAGCAAAAAGAGAGGCCATCCCCTTGTTTTTTCGGCCAACGAGTACTGTGATCAGGGCGGCTAGAAAAGGAAACAGAACAACGGCTACCAGCCGCCCGGATATGATTGTAGTCGTAACTTCAGTGCTATATTC
>SKTJ01000122.1 GCA_007122565.1 Syntrophomonadaceae bacterium
CAGGATAACTTTGTATAAAGATGTTGTTACAACATCTTTATACAAAGTTATCCTGGTGACGGAATTATTATCAGCAGCCCCACCGGTTCCACCGGTTACTCCTTCTCTGCCGGTGGCCCCATCGTGAACCCGTCCCTGGAAGCATTAATCGTCACCCCCATCTGTCCCCATCTCCTTTACAACAGAGCAATTATTGTTAACGGGGAAGACCAGGTTAATCTGATTGTCAAAACTAAAAATGCAAATATATTTATTACCATTGATGGCCAGGAGGGTATACCCCTTGAATATAACGATGTGATCGAGGTGGGAAAGTCACACTATGTTGCCAGGCTGGTTAGCTTTCCCGAAGAGAATTATTACAAGCTATTACATCAAAAATTAATGAGAAGCTAGTTTTACAAGACGCTAATCACCTTCAAGTTCAGACAGATAAAAAGTAACGATTTCATCCAGCAGCGTTTCCCTTTCCACAAGGCAAATGTTATTGCGGGCTTCCTTGTGGCTGGTAATATAGGCTGGATCACCAGAGATCAGGTACCCCACAAGTTGGCCCTCTGGATTGTAACCCCTTTCCTTCAGGGCCGCATACACCTTCTTTAATACTGTAAGGGGTTGATTATGCATTTTATCTTTATGGTATATGCGTTCCGTATTCTTTTCCATAATGCTCCTTTATTCTTGCCCACCCTTACTTATAAAGATCTGGATTAACAGGCATTGTTTTTAACATAATTTTATTATACCAGCAAATAATTTTCTTTTGTAGTCAATATGGGCTGTTTTTGCCCTTAAAATACCGGAAAGGAACCCGGCCCACCGGGACCGCATCGCTTTTTTGAGGGTTTGTTCCGGCAAGTTTGAACGGGATAAAGTGGTTAACCATGTCCGCACAGGGAAGAAAGTTCGCCTTTCCCAGCCGCAGCAATTCCTGGCACAGGACCGCCATATTGTGGAGGAGGCGTACCCCGGTGATATTATCGGTCTTTTTGATCCGGGCATCTACAAGATTGGGGATACCCTATGTGAAGACGGTACCTTTCAGTTTGCCAAGCTGCCCCGTTTTTCACCTGAGCTCTTTGCCAAAGTAACGGCCCGTGATGTGACAAAATACAAGCAGTTTCATAAAGGCCTCTCTCAGCTGGCAGGGAAGGTGCGGTGCAACTCTTAAAGGTGCCGCTGACGGATGAAATAGTGCTGGGGGTGGTGGGCGAGCTCCAGTTTGAAGTCTTTCAATACAGACTCCAATCCGAATACGGTGCTGCGGTAAACCTGCAGCGTCTCCCCTACCAGCTGGCCCGCTGGGTCGGGAACGCATCCCCGGAAACACTGGCCCGGCTGCGCAGTTTCGTGGTCAAAGACGAAGATGGGCAGACAGTTGTCCTTTTTGAAAATGAATATACATTAAACTATGTAAAAAACAACAATCCTTCCGTAAAGCTCTATACACTTGAGGAGTTGCCCGTTGTTTAGGGGGAGAAAACATGGGGACAAAAATAGCTGCTTACATTTTTTCATTAAATGCACTGATCTTTTTCTTCCAGGCCATGTCCAAGAGTATTTACCCCCCTTTGCTGCTGCCACTGCGTGAGGCTTTTCTAATTGATAATGCCAGGGCAGGCTTTTTGGTTACACTTGTTTTCATGGGGTACGCCCTGGCCCGCTTTCCCTCGGGGGTAATGGCAGATAAATGGGGCTGCAGCAAAACAATCCTTATGGGAAGCATAGCCATGTCCATTTCTTTTTTGGCTGTTGCGCTTGCGCGGGGCTTTTACAGCATGGCCCTTTTCACCTTTATGCTGGGAGTCAGCACGGGCATCTACATTACGGCAGGTTATACCCTTGCAGTGATTATCGGGACAAAAAACCGTGCTGCCACCGCCACTGCCGCCTTTGAATCCTTCGGTATGCTGGCAGGCATAATCTCCCCCTTTGTAGTTACAGCGTTCATCCTTTATCTGGATTGGCCCTGGCTTTTTTTAACACTCGGGGTGGTTCTACTGGGGGTAACGCTCATTTTTTACCGGAAGCGGGAATACGCTATTTTTTTGGAACAGAATAACTGCCATACATCGGTAAAAGCTGAGTTTGCAATAAACGATCCGGGAGAAACAGCAATAACAATGGGCAAGCTACTACAGGAAATGGCAGGAAGCCTTGCTATCTTTCGTGAACCAGCCCTGCGCCGTTTTATCATCTGGAGCACCCTGGTGGGCGGACTGGGGGCCGTCTCCTGGACAGGAGTCAGTGCATTTATCCCCACTTTCCTTGTGGAGGAAAAAGGTTACAGTTACGACCTGGCAAACAGTATGTTTGCAATTATCGCCTTTGCCGGCCTGATCACGAAAGTAGGGGTCGGGTTGCTTGCTGACCGCCTGGGCAGCAGGCCTGTTTTATTCTTCAATTTATTGCTTGCCGTGCTGCTCATCTTCGCCCTGACGCTGGCCGCAACACACTGGCAGTTATTTATCATTCTTGCCCTGCTGGGCGTTACCTGCCTCAATACAAACACAGTTATTAACGCCTACGTCCTGCGGAAAATGCCCCAACAATACCAGGGAGCCGGGTTTGGACTTTTCTGCACCGCCTACACAATTATCTACAGCTATGGCCCCTTCCTCACCGGGCTGTTTTCCATAACCCTGGGACTGAGCGGGGCAATCCGGCTCAGTGCCTTAGGTGCGGCCACCGCCATGTTGCTGGTTCTGTTAATGGGCACTGCACGTTTTAACGTGGATTAAGAGGATTTAAAGGTCGTCGCCAGTCTCAATAACTTTTCCAACGGATGTAGCGTAGAAGATAATGCTGCGCAGGTCAAGGCTGAGATCTACATTGTGCAGATATGTGCATTCCGGCACTTGCAGCTTCACCGGGGCAAAATTGTAGATAACTTTTATCCCGCTGTCAATAGCATACTCTGCAGCTTGCTGGGCATGCATGGCAGGAACTGTCAGTATGGCAACGGAAGCATTGTATTCCTTTATAACTTCCTTAAGACGGGATACATGTTTTACTTCCAATCCCAAAATATCCGTACCTATTTTTCTCGGATCAATATCAAAGATACCGATCAGCTTTATATAAGGGTCACTGCCGATATTATAGCGAGCCAGGGCAGTGCCTAGATTTCCTGCTCCGATGATTACTGTGCTTACTCCATCTTCTAAACTCATTGTCTTTAAAATCTTTTCTCTAAACAAGACAACATCGTAACTGCTTTCCAAGCCTCCGCATATTTGTATGAGGTCTTCGTTGAGTTGCTCTTCCGTAAATCCCGTTTGTTGCATAAGATCCCCGGTTGTTAGGCTTTTTACGTCCTTCCGGATATAGTCATTGAGAACACTAAAATAAACGGGGAGCCGCCTGGCAAGAGAAACGAATAGCTTTTTCCTTGCATCCATACTCGCACATCCTTATTTTTTGACTTTCTTTGCTTGTTACCAAAATGACATGACAACCCTGGCCTCCAGTAAGCAAAAATAGTGTGTTGTTTTCTCCTTCTCC
>SKTJ01000140.1 GCA_007122565.1 Syntrophomonadaceae bacterium
GAGGTTTTATATTTTCCTTTCCAACTTTCCAACTTTCCAACTTTATTCAGATAGGAGGAATCAATAAATGGGGCATACTATGGCGGAAAAATTACTGGCCCGGGCGGCCGGCAAGGATGAGGTTTTTCCCGGTGAGCTCATCAATGCAAAAATTGATATGGCCCTGGGGAATGATATTACTGCACCTGTAGCGATAAAAGAGTTTAATCGGATCGGCGTGGAAAAGGTTTTTGACCGGGAGCGGATAGCACTTATTCCGGACCACTTCACCCCCAATAAAGATATCATGGCGGCGGAACAGGCGAAGCTGATGCGGGATTTCGCCCGCCGGCATGAAATTGTCCACTATTATGAGATTGGCCGCATGGGCGTGGAACATGCCCTGCTTCCCGAACTGGGGATTGTCCTCCCCGGTGATGTGGTAATCGGTGCCGATTCACATACATGCACATACGGTGCGCTGGGGGCCTTTGCCACCGGCGTGGGCAGTACGGATCTGGCAGCGGTCATGGCCATGGGGGAGCTATGGTTTAAGGTCCCCCCCACCATCCGGATCATTTTCGAGGGCAAACTCCCTCCCTCAGTCGGTGGCAAAGACCTGATCCTCTATACAATCGGCCAACTGGGTGTGGATGGGGCACGTTATTGCGCCCTCGAATTCGCCGGGCCGCCAATTACCGCACTGGGGATGGACGGCCGTTTCACGATCAGCAACATGGCTATTGAAGCCGGGGCAAAGGCAGGGCTCATTGCTCCCGATGACATAACGGAGGCATACGTTAAGGACCGGGCACGCCGTCCTTATCAAGTTATAAAAGGAGACGAAGATGCCCCTGTTATGGCGGAATATCACTGGAACGTAGATAACATGGAACCTCAGGTGGCTGCCCCTTTCAGCCCGGCAAATGTGCACCCTGTTTCCGAACTTAAAGGGACCGCGCTGGATCAAGTGGTGATCGGTTCCTGTACCAACGGAAGAATTGACGACCTGCGGGAGGCGGCAGCTATTTTAAAAGGACGCCGTGCCCATCCCCAACTGCGCCTCCTTGTCATCCCTGCCACCCAGGCCATTTACCGGCAGGCCTTGCAGGAGGGGTTATTAGAAATATTTGCAGATGCGGAGGCAGCCATTAGCACTCCCACCTGTGGCCCCTGTCTGGGCGGCCATATGGGTATTCTGGCGGAAGGGGAAGTATCCCTGGCCACTACCAACCGTAATTTTGTGGGGCGCATGGGCCATCCCGGCAGTAAGGTTTACCTGGCCGGTCCCGCCGTTGCAGCGGCTTCGGCAGTAACCGGAACGATTACCCATCCTGCGGAACTGGGGGAGGTGAACTAACATGCAGAAGATTACAGGGAAGTTATGGAAATTTGGTGACGACGTGGATACTGACGCCATCATCCCGGCCCGCTACCTGAACACAAGCGACCCTGCGGAGTTGGCCCGGCACTGCATGGAGGATGCTGATCCCTCTTTCAGCAGCAAACTTTCTCCCGGCGACATTATTGTAGCCGGAAAGAATTTCGGTTGCGGCAGTTCCCGTGAACATGCCCCGCTGGCGATCAAAGCAGCGGGGGTTGCCTGTGTCATTGCAGAAAGTTTCGCCCGCATATTCTATCGCAATGCCATTAATATCGGCCTGCCCATTCTCGAATCACCGGAGGCGAGCCAAAAATTGCAAGAGGGGGAACAGGTGGAGGTTGATTTGGAAAAAGGGGAGATCCGGGCACTCCCTGATGGGGAGAACTACAATGCAGTCCCCTTTCCCCCCTTCATGCGGGAACTTATCGCCGTGGGCGGGTTGATTAATTACGTGCGGCAGAAAAAACAGGAGTCGAATTAAGGGATTTATGTTAAAATAACTAGAAACGCAGGATTCAGGAGTCAGAAGTCAGTATTCAGAATGAAAAACAGAGTAATTCCGGAACTGCAGGAGGTGAAGGTATGTCTTTGTGGCAGTGTCCCATATGCGGCTACGAAAAAGAAGCCCGCTGCAAACCGCGCAAATGCCCCCAATGTGACGATAAGCGGGACTTCGGCAAAAAAGAGGGGGAAAAGAAAAAATAATGTAACTACCCAGCTGCAAGAAACCAAACTCCATCCTGGGTTGCTTTTTAATTGAGACTGCGGTTACGAACAGGATCCTGCAACCCGGTTCACTTGATGACTGAGTGGTTACAAAATAATTAACACGAGCATGCTGACACTCATCCAGATAGGAGGTGTAGCCTGGCACTGCGTTTCCTCTGACGGGACGGGGCCAGGTAATGATGAAAAACTTTAAAACAGAACAAATTCGTAATGTTGCACTCATCTCACACGGGGGGGCGGGGAAAACGTCTCTGGCCGAGGCGCTTCTTTTTAATTCCGGGGCGACCAATCGTCTTGGTAAAGTGGAAGCGGGTAACACTACCACTGACTTTGACGCCGACGAGATAAAACGGCAGATTACCATAGGTACTTCCCTGGCCCCCCTGGAGTGGAAAAATACGAAAATCAACCTTATGGATACCCCCGGATATTTCGACTTCATCGGTGAGGTGCAGGCCGCCTTACGCGTGGCTGACAGTGCTGTGGTAACCGTCTGTGGTGTTTCCGGCGTAGAGGTGGGTACGGAAAAAGTATGGGGTTATGCCGACCAGTATAACCTGCCCCGCCTCGTTTTCATCAATAAACTGAACCGGGAAAACGCTAACTTCAACACAGCTTTGGAGCAACTGCGAAAGTTTTTTGGACTACATGTTTTCCCGCTGCAGTTCCCCATTGGTCAGGAAGAATCCTTCAATGGCGTAGTGGACCTGGTGAAAATGAAGGCGCTGCTCTTTGCGGATGACGGTCTCTCCTTTAAGGAAGGGGAGATTCCGGCAGAACTCCTATCTCAGGCCGAGGAACTACGGGAACAGCTTGTGGAGGCAGCAGCAGAGTCTGATGACACCCTCATGGAGAAATACCTGGAAGAAGAAAAACTAAGTGACGAGGAGATTCAGCTTGCCCTGCGCAAAGGGACGCTACAGGGAAAAATCGTACCTGTGCTTTGTGGTGCGGCTACACTTAATTACGGCATGCAGCCTTTACTGGACCTCATCACCACTGCCCTACCCTCCCCTGCAGACCGTCCACCGGTCAGTGGTACCCTTCCCGGCAAAGAAGAGGAAATCAGCCGGAAAGCATCCGTCGATGAGCCTTTTTCTGCACTTGTATTTAAGACTCAGGCGGACCCTTACGTGGGCCGGATCAATTATTTCCGCGTTTATTCCGGCTCCATTAAGGCCGATTCCCAGTTTTATAACGTTAATAACGATAAAATGGAACGTATCGGCAACCTTTTCTTTATGCGCGGTAAAAATCAGGTGCAGGCTGCTGAAGTTGTTGCCGGCGATATCGGTGCCGTCGCCAAATTGGCTGTAACCTCCACCGGTGACACCCTTGCAGACAAAGCAAACCCCATCATTTTCCCAACCATCGAATTCCCGGCTCCGGTTATATCATTTGCCATGGAGCCTAAAACAAGGGGAGATGAGGAGAAAGTAAGCGCCGGACTGGCCCGTTTTATTGAAGAAGATCCCACCTTCCGTGTGGGACGCAACACAGAGACAAAGCAATTAATCGCCTCCGGTATGGGTGATATGCACCTGGACGTGATCGTGGAACGGCTGGCCAAGAAATATGGCGTGGAAGTTAACCTCAAAACACCCCGTGTTCCCTATAAGGAGACGATTCGCCGCGGTGCGAAAAAAGAAGGTAAATACAAAAAGCAAAGCGGCGGCCGCGGTCAGTACGGCCACGTGTATCTGGAGATAAACCCTAAGCCCCGGGGGGAAGGCTTTGAATTTGAAGATAAAATCGTGGGTGGCGTGGTTCCCCGCCAATATATTCCCGCTGCGGAGAAGGGTGTGGTCGAGGCAATGGAAGAAGGGGCCTTGGCCGGCTACCCCATGGTGGACCTGCGCGTCACCCTCTATGATGGCTCTTACCACAATGTGGACTCCTCAGAAATGGCTTTCAAAATTGCCGCAGCCATGGCCCTTCGCGGTGCGGTGGAGCAGGCCGACGCTGTTCTGCTGGAGCCGATAATGGCTGTGGAAGTCACAGTTCCGGAAAATTATATGGGTGATATCATGGGTGATCTGAATAGCCGCCGTGGACGTATTCAGGGAATGGTTCCCGGTGAGGGGCTGCAAACGATTAAAGCCCAGGTCCCCATGTCCGAAATGTTCACCTACGCCATAGAACTGCGCTCCATGACACAAGGCCGGGCTTCTTTTACCATGGATTTCTCCCATTACGAAGAGATGCCCCAACTGGATATGGAGAAGGTCATTGCAGCCGCAAAAGCAGAGAAGGAAGAAAAGGATAAGTAATAAGTAATAGTATTCAGTAGTCAGTAGTCAGGAGTCAGTAGAAAATCTGAGGGGAAAAAGAAGTAGTCAGGAGGCAGTTCTTTGGTATCCTCCTGTATCTTGCTTCTTGCCTCTTGCTTCTTGATACATGCATCTTGTATTTTGGATTTGCATAACATATTAGTGGCGGTGCATACGCCTATGGTCTCTCCCGGGACCTGACCCTTTTAAAAGGAGCTGTTCTGATTGCCGGATCGGTTAGATGTGGCTGTTCTCTTCGGTGGCCGTTCAGCAGAGCATACCGTTTCCCTTGTTTCTGCGGCGGCGGTGATGGGTGCCATGAATCGGGATAAATACAACGTTATTCCCGTGGGTATCACCTTGGAAGGACGCTGGTTAGCAGGAGGCGATCCCCTGCAGGCCCTGCAATCAGGCAATATCCCCGGGGATTGCTTTTACGCTGCTATGCTTACAGACCCACTGAACCCGGGCATAATCCTGCTTGACCGGAAAGAGCAGGGGCGGGCTGCCGGCTTCATACCCTTGCAGGCTGTCTTCCCCGTGCTGCATGGACCTTTCGGTGAAGACGGTTGTGTCCAGGGGTTGCTGGAGTTGGCCGGCCTGCCGTATGTGGGCGCCGGAGTTCTTTCCTCTGCAGCAGCCATGGATAAAGTAATGATGAAAATGCTCTTCCGGAAAAATGGTTTGCCGGTGGGAGAATTCATAAACTTTACGGCACACCAGTGGCACAATAAGGAAAACGAACTATGTAATGCCGTGGCAGAAGAACTGGGTTACCCCTGCTTTGTCAAGCCTGCCAATATGGGATCCAGCATCGGTGTGAGCAAAGCCGCCAACCAGGGAGAGCTACGTACGGCCGTAGCTGAAGCGCTGCGCTATGACCGTAAGGTGCTGGTGGAAGCCTTTATCCCCGGGCGGGAAGTGGAGTGCAGTGTCCTCGGCGGTGACGTGGAGGCGGATGCTTCTCCGCCTGGTGAAATTATCCCTGCTAACGATTTTTATGATTACCGTGCCAAATATGAGGATCAACGTTCCCGCCTGCTTATTCCGGCCCCACTGCCCGGGTTGACGCAACTGAGGCTGCAGCAATACGCTGTGCAGGCTTTTCACGCCGTGGAGTGTTCAGGTATGGGGCGGGTGGATTTCTTCTACCAGGATGAAACGGATCAGATTATTGTTAATGAAATAAATACCATCCCCGGGTTTACCAGTATCAGCATGTATCCGAAGCTCTGGGAAGCGGGCGGCATCCCCTTCTCCTCGCTGATTGATCGTCTAATCAAGATCGCCCTGGAACGTGCAAACCGGTAGTCGAAGAATATATGCTAAAAAAGTTTTATTTTTTTGTATTTATCTAATATTTAATTATTCCCCTAAATCATGTATAATAGCATAATAAATTTGATAGTGCAGCCGTGTTTCTTCATTTTTTACGGGCCGTTCTATCAATTTTATTTAAAAAGCGAGGAGGAATACAAAAAAATGAGTAGGGTTTACAACTTCAATCCGGGACCGTCAGCCTTACCCCTGCCTGTGCTGGAGACGGTGCAGCGGGAATTGCTCGATTACAGGGGAACCGGTATTTCCGTGATGGAGATGAGCCATCGTTCACCCCAATTTGAGCAGATCAACGGGGAAGCAGAATCCCTGGTTCTGGAGAATGCCGGTCTTTCCCCTGATGACTACCGGGTGCTCTTTCTGCAGGGTGGGGCCAGCCTGCAGTTCAGTATGATCCCCATGAACTTCCTTGCTCCGGAGGCAGTGGCTGACTATGTTGTGACGGGCAGTTTTGCCGAAAAAGCACATAAAGAGGCAAAAAAAATCGGGCGTGTCCACGTGGCCGCTACAACGAAAGAGAGCAATTACAGCACAATTCCCCGCCAGGCGGAACTGCAGTTCAGTGATAACCCGGCCTATGTACATATCACGTCCAACAACACCATTTACGGAATCCAGTGGCCCTACATTCCCGATTGCGGTGATGCGCCCCTGGTTGTGGATATGTCCAGTGATATTCTCTCCCGGGAACTGGATATGAGCCGCTTTGATCTTGTTTATGCCGGTGCCCAGAAGAACATGGGGCCATCGGGGGTTACTGTGGTAATTATACGTAAAAGTTTCCTGGAAAAGGAGCGGAGCGATATTCCCTCCGCCATGCTCAGTTACAAGGTTCATGGGGAAGCGGACTCCCTCTACAATACGCCATGCACATTCGGCATTTATATTATCTGGCTGATTATGCAATGGATAAAAGAAATGGGCGGCGTTAAGGTTCTGGGAGCTATTAACAAGCAAAAGGCTGAACTGATCTATGGTGCCATTGATGCAAGCAACGGTTTTTATCGTGGACATGCTGTCAAAGAAGCCCGCTCCGGGATGAACATTACTTTCCGGCTTCCCGACGCAGCATTGGAAAAGAAATTTGCGGATGAGGCCACCAAAGCGGAGATGATCGGCCTCAAAGGGCATCGCTCCGTGGGGGGGATTCGTGCCTCCATCTATAACGCCATGCCGCTTAAAGGATGCCAAGCCTTGGTCTCCTTTATGGATGAATTCGCCCGTCGTAACGGCTGAGCAATGTGCCCAAGTGAATTTTTTCCGGATGTTGTCCGTTTCGTACCGGTATGGTAAAATGAATAAATTGTAACAACTCAGCACTCTTGAAAATAGCACAAAGGGGTTCAGGATTACCTGTGAGTAATCGTTCAGGCTCGATCAAAAGGCTTTGCCGGACCGGGTTTTCCACATTTTACGTGTTTGAGCGCAGCGAGCCAAAAAATGTGGCCGGGTCGGCAAAGGCAACCCTGTATCTTTAACTTGAGACTGCGGTTTCGAACAGGTATCCTGAATCCCGCTGCAAATTATACCTGAATGGTTACAATAAATTAAAATGCTTTAGGAGTCAGGAGTCAGAATAAGAGAACAATAATATTGGATACAGTAATGTTCTAAAAAAAGACATTCCTGGAGCATACTAAGTTTAAATGCTGAACCCTAAGGTGTACGATTTAATAAATGGCCGGTAGGGATTTGGCAAAAACAGGAGGGTAATTAAATAATGGTAGACAGAGGGACCTTCAGGGTTAAAAAAGGGATGGCCGAAATGCAAAAAGGCGGGGTAATCATGGATGTGACCAACCCCGAACATGCCAGGATCGCCGAATCCTCCGGAGCAGTGGCGGTGATGGCGCTGGAGCGGGTACCTGCTGATATACGGGCTATGGGTGGGGTGGCCCGCATGGCCGACCCGGAGATGATCAACTCCATCATGGAAGCGGTTACTATCCCGGTAATGGCCAAATGCCGCATCGGACACATTGCTGAGGCCCAGGTGATTCAGTCGCTGGGCGTTGATTATATCGACGAGAGCGAGGTTCTAACTCCTGCTGACGAGAGCTATCATATAAACAAACATCAGTTCACCGTCCCCTTTGTCTGCGGGGCACGTGATCTGGGAGAGGCCCTGCGCCGCATCGGTGAGGGGGCGGCAATGATCCGCACCAAAGGCGAACCGGGAACGGGTAACGTAGTGGAGGCGGTACGGCACCTGCGTGTTGTGATGGAGCAAATCCGCGCGGTACAACATGCACCTGAGGAAGAACTGATGAGCCTGTGCAAGCAGTTCGGCGCACCATACTCTTTGGTGCTGGAAGTACGTAAACTGGGTAAACTCCCCGTGGTAAACTTTGCCGCAGGTGGTATCGCCACGCCTGCCGACGCGGCCCTGATGATGCAACTTGGTGCAGATGGTGTTTTCGTGGGCTCGGGCATCTTTAAGGCCACTGATCCGTTAAAGCGGGCCAAGGCTATCGTGGAAGCGACGCTTCATTACGATGATCCCGAAGTAGTGGCACGGGTATCCCGGGGCCTTGGTGAGGCCATGTCGGGAATAGACGTGAACCTACTCACCGACGCGGATCGCATGCAGCTTCGCGGAGTCTAAAATGAATGGATGACGATTGATGATAAAGGATACCAAAGCTAAAGATAATACAAATAAAAATGGCACGGCAATAAACATGGAAGCAGATTTTAGCGGGCTCACGATTGCCGTGCTTGCCCTGCAGGGTGCTGTTTCCGAGCATATGGATTGTTTGGAACGGTGTGGGGCCCAGGCGCTGCATGTACGCCGTGCCGGGCTTTTGCAAGAGGTGGACGGACTGATCATCCCCGGCGGGGAGAGTACGACCATCGGACGCCTTAGCAATCTCTTTGGATTCGGGGAGGAGGTCAGTGCTCTTGCCGCTACAGGCAAACCGATCCTCGGCACTTGTGCCGGGGCTATTTTGCTGGCCCGCAGGATTGAGGGGCAGGAACCGATCATTCCCCTAATGAACATCGCAGTGCAGCGCAACGCCTTTGGTAGGCAGCGGGAAAGCTTTGAGACGGATCTGGCCATTCCCGCCCTCGGCACGGAGCCTTTCTGTGGAATATTTATCCGCGCTCCCCTGATCAAAGAGGCTGCAGAAGGGGTGGAAGTGCTTGCCGCCTATGATAAGGGGATTGTGTTTGTGCGGGAAAAAAACCTGCTGGCAACCTCATTTCACCCGGAATTGACTGATGATCTGCGCCTGCACCGTTATTTTCTGGGTATGGCCCTGGGGCAACAAAAAAGTATTTTTAACTGCACCGAGGTCAGGAGCTATAATTCAGGAGCTGGCATAAAAGAACGGAACAATCAAATTTAAAAATAGCAACAGAGAAGAAGTTCTTTAAAGCTGTTATTTCGGAGGGGGTATCCCCCTCCCTTTTATTTTTCACTTTAAAAGACATGAAGAGGAAAAAGAGTTTGTGTGACGAATTAAAATAAATGTAACTGAAAATACAAAAATAAGTTGGAAAGTTGGAAAGGAAAAGATAAAACCGGGAAAATCGGAACATTCCAGCCATTTTTATTGTCTGATGGTGCCAGCGCCGCAGGGGGTTGCATGGTGTCTACTCAGCTGCAAGAAACCAAACTCATCCTGGGTTGCAGGGTTGCCTGTGAGTAACCGTTCAGGCTCGGTCAAAAGGCTTTGCCGGACCGGGATTTCCACATTTTACCTGTCTGAGCGCAGCGAGTTTAAAATATGGCCGGGTCGGCAAAGGCAACATTATAACCTTCTTATTTGAGACTGCGGCCTGCGCACATGTATCCTGTAATGCGGTTCACTTTATGACTGAGGAGACACAAATAATTAGATTATTGCTCGCCCCTTTTTCCACAAGTAAAGCAGGCTCGCTGGGCGGAGGGGAAGGTTAAAAAATGCTTTCAGGAGGGTTTTCTTTGTCCGATCAAGGCTCCTTTTCCCCCAAGAAAAAAAATATGAACGATGGGCTTAGCGAACCGTCAGTTCACTCTGCTGAAACGGTATCGCCGCCTGAGCCCCCTCTTTTCCCCGGTGTGGCGGTAGAAACAGTGGACTCCCTGGAGAAATGGTGTCGGCTCTGTCTTACCTGTTCACGTTGCTCCTTACGGGAAGGAGCTAATGGTGTTGTTTTCGGAGAGGGCAATCCCCGGGCTCACATCCTTTTTGTCGGGGAAGGTCCGGGGGGGGAAGAGGACAAGCTCGGCCGGCCTTTTGTGGGGGCAGCCGGGCAACTGCTTAATCGTATACTTGATGCCGCTGCGCTTAAGCGGGATGAAGTATATATTGCCAATGTGGTAAAATGCCGCCCTGCCGGCAACCGCCAACCAAAGCCGGATGAGATTGCGACCTGCCTCCCCCTCCTGCAGCGGCAGATTGCCCTTATCGATCCGGCGATTATTGTCTGCCTGGGAGCGGTGGCTTCCCGTACCCTGATTCGGCCGGACTTTTTGATTACCAGAGAGCGGGGCCATTGGCATGAGCTGGACAACCGCATGCTTATGCCCACCTTTCATCCCGCAGCCCTTTTACGGGATCCGGGCAAAAAAAAGGCGGTATGGGAAGATATGCAGCAGGTGGTAAAACTCTACACCCAGATTCGCCTGGAGGAGAGCTGATCACATGAACGAGAAAATTTTACTGGTTGAAGATGAAAAGACACTGGCCAAAGCGCTGAAATTCAGTCTCGAAAAAGAAGGTTTTATGGTGTCGGTGGCCTATGATGGTGAAGAAGCTCTTGAGACCCTTTCCCATGAAACTCCCGATCTGCTTATCCTCGACCTGATGCTACCCAAAGTAGACGGTTATGAGGTCTGCCGCCGCCTGCGCCGCAGCTCAGATCTGCCAATTATCATGCTTACTGCCCGAAACGAGGACATCGATAAAATCCTCGGCCTGGAATTGGGAGCAGACGACTATATGACCAAACCCTTTAATACGCGGGAATTACTGGCGCGGATCAAGGCGATCCTGCGTCGTGCCGGGCAGTTGGAATTGGCGGGGCGAAAAACAATCAGCATGGGCGACCTGCAGGTGGATCTGATTCGGCACCGCGTCACCGTGGAAGAGCGGGAGATTCCCCTTACGTCACGGGAGTATGCTCTGGTTAGCTTCCTCGCATCCAATCCGGGGAGAGTTTATTCGCGGGAACAGTTGCTGGAAGAGGTATGGGGTTACGACTTTTGCGGCGATGCCCGCACAGTGGACGTACATATCCGACACCTGCGGGAAAAAATGGAGAAAAAACCGGCTGAACCCCACTATATCCTTACTGTCTGGGGAACTGGTTATAAATTCAGGGAGGCATAACAACGCGGCAATGCTCAATCTCAGGAGTATTCGTTCCCGTATGACGATCACCTATCTGCTGCTTGTGGCTGCGGTGATGCTGTTAACCGGTTTTTTCGTGCTTAACAAGCTGGAAAGTTACCACCTTGCCGTGCAAGAGGAGAACCTGGAACATACGGGGAATCTGATTACCGCCTTGATATTACCTCACCTGCACGATGGGGCGGGGCCGCACCGTTTAAGCACTGTTGCCGCTGATTTATCAAAACAAATCAATGCCCGGGTCATTGTTGTGGATAATAACCGGGTGGTCCTGGGTGACTCCCATGGTGGTGAACTGGTGGGGAACAGCCTGGAGCGCACCGAGGTGGAAGAGGCATTGCAGGGAAGAACGGGACGCAGCGTACAATACAGCAACCTTTCCCAGCAGCAGGTTCTGCAGATGGCAATTCCCCTGAATGATCAAAATGAACGACTGGGGGCCATCTTCTTTGCCACCTCCCTTAACCCTCTCTACGAGAATTTAACGACGGTACGCCATTTTTTTATCTTCGCCACATTGATTGCCATGGCACTTACTGCAGCCCTGGGGGGGCTTTTTGCGAAGCATCTCGGTGGTTCAATCAAGGAATTTACCGCTGCTGCACGACGCATGGCTGCCGGCAAACTGGATCAAAAAATTCCCGTCACTTCCCGGGATGAAATTGGCGAGTTAGCTGATCAGTTCAATATTATGGCCGAAAGCCTGAAAGAGATGAAAAAGCGGCTCACACGCTTTGTCGCTGATGTTTCCCACGAATTGCGCACTCCCCTTGCCTCCATCCATGTCTGCCTGCAGTCCTTGCAGCATTATGATATGAAGCCGGAGGAACAGCAGGAATTTTTGCAGGACATTAATCAGGAGACGCAGCGGCTCATCTATCTCGTTGAAGATCTGCTTGAATTGACACGTCGTGAAGAGGTGGAGGACAAACGGGAGATCGTCCCCCTGCGCAAACTGATCGACGAGGTCCTCAGCACGGCTATCCCCCGGGCCACGCGCAAAGAGCTAAAGCTTTTCGATAAACTTCCGGACAATCTTCCTCATTTTAATATATCTCCCGCGGCCTTTAAAAGGGTTCTTTTCAATGTTCTGGACAACGCCATTAAATTTACTCCAGCCGGCGGATGGCTCAAAGTAAGCGCCGAAATGCGTAAAGCAGATGTTTGTATTACTGTCCAGGATACGGGTTACGGTATCCCGGAAGAGGAACTGCCCTTTATCTTTGAGCGTTTTTATCGCGTGGACCAGGCCCGTTCCCGCGACCTGGGGGGGACAGGCCTGGGATTGGCCATTTGCAAAGAGATCATGGAACTCTACGGCGGTACCATTACTGTGGAAAGCCAGGCTGAAGAAGGAAGCACATTCTACCTTACCCTCCCCCTGCACCATGCTGTAGCATAAGAGCATTGGTTACTACTCTGGTATAATTTGCAGCGGGGTTCAGGATACCTGTTCGAAACCGCAGTCTCAAGTTTAAAGATACAGGGGTTGCCTTTGCCGACCCGGCTCACATGCTTTGGCTCGCTGCGCTCAAACACGTAGCATGTGGAAACCCCGGTCCGGCAAAGCCTTTTGATCGAGCCTGAACGGTTAC